>CALQQQ010000037.1 GCA_943332745.1 Opitutus sp. GAS368
AACAGGAGCTTGCGGACATGGCGGAGCGGGGACGGGATGCAAAAACTATCAAATAGGGACTGGCTAGCCTTCCCACCACGGAGGCGGCCAAAAGGGGAGGTATTAGCGGGGAGGCCCCGGGGCGTGAAAAACCCTCATAGGCCCCGGGGCGACCCCAGCCAGGCCGGACGGCGGAAGGCTCGGCCAGAATGAACCGGCCCGGAAAAACCGCTTGCCACAGTTTTTTTCGCCCATGCAATTCGAAAGTCCAGACCGGCTCTCCGTCACAGGACCTGCCGGTCTTTTCTTTTTTACCCGCCCCAGCCCACCCGACTCTTTTCCATGAAGTATATTTTTGTCACCGGCGGCGTCATCTCCTCCTTGGGCAAAGGCCTCACCGCCGCCGCCCTCGGCGCGCTGCTGGAATGCCGCGGACTCAAGGTGCGCATCCAGAAGTTCGACCCGTACCTCAACGTCGATCCGGGCACCATGAGCCCCTACCAGCACGGCGAGGTCTACGTGCTCAACGACGGCGCGGAGACTGACCTCGACCTCGGCCACTACGAACGCTTCACCTCGGGCGAACTCTCGCGCCTCAACAGCCTGAGCTCGGGCCAAGTCTACGAGACGGTCATCCAGAAGGAGCGTCGCGGCGACTACCTCGGCAAGACTGTGCAGGTCATCCCGCACGTCACCAACGAGATCAAGGAACGCATCCTCAAGGGTGGCGAAGGCGTCGACGTGCTCATCACCGAAATCGGTGGTACGACCGGCGACATCGAAGGCCTGCCCTTCCTCGAAGCGCTCCGCCAATTCCAGCACGACGCCGGCCGCGAGAACGTGGCCTTCCTGCATTGCACGCTGGTGCCCTTCATTAAGGCCGCGGGCGAACTCAAAACGAAGCCCTCGCAGCAGTCCGTCGCAAAACTGCGTGAAATCGGCATCCAACCCGACCTGCTGGTCTGCCGGACCGACCGACCCATCGGCGAGGAAAACCGCCAGAAACTCTCGCTGTATTGCAACGTCGGCCTCGACGCCGTGTTCGAATGCCGCGACGTCGAGCACTCCATCTACGAACTCCCGATGCAGCTCGCCGAGCAGCGTATCGACGAAGTCGTCGTCAAACGCCTCGGCCTCCAGTGCCAGCCGATTGATATCACGCCGTGGCGCGAAATCGTCCGCCGCCTCCTCGAGCCGAAGCACCGCGTGCGCGTCGGCGTCGTCGGCAAATACATCGAACTGCAGGACGCCTATAAATCCGTCTACGAATCCATCACGCACGGCGGCATCGCCAACGAGACCGCCGTCGAGGTCGTGCGCATCGACGCCGAAGACCTCGAGACCAAGGGTACCGCGCAACTCGAAGGCCTGGACGGCATCCTCGTCCCGGGCGGCTTCGGCAACCGTGGCATCGAAGGCAAGATTCTCGCCGCGCAGTTTGCCCGCGAACGCAAAGTCCCCTACTACGGCCTCTGCCTCGGCATGCAGATCACCGTCATCGAATACGCCCGTCACGTCCTCGGCCTCAAGGACGCCCATTCGACCGAATTCGCCCCGGAGACCAAGCACCCCGTTATCCATCTTATGGAATCCCAGAAGAGCGTGGTGACCAAGGGGGGCACGATGCGCTTGGGCTCCTACGACTGCGCCCTGACCCCTGGCAGCCGCGCCCGCGCCGCCTACGGCATGGACAACATCAAGGAGCGCCACCGCCACCGCTTTGAATATAACGACGCCTACCGGGCCCAACTCGAGGGCGCCGGCCTGATCGTCGGAGGCACCAACCCCCAGAGCGGTCTGGTCGAAATCGTCGAGGTTAAGGACCACCCTTGGATGGTCGGGGTCCAGTACCACCCGGAATTCCAGTCCCGCCCGGACCGAGCCCACCCCCTCTTCGCCGCTTTTGTGAAGGCTGCGGTTGAGAAGTCCCGGCTGTCCTGCTAATTCAGAGACGAAACCGGCTCTGCCGGACGCTGACCAGTGGGCGGAGATCCGCCAAACGTGCCACCCCGCGCGCCCCTTACCTACCCCTATGTCCACCACCATCAACGCCGCCGGCACCTGGGTGCCGCGCCTCCGCGAGCAGGTCGCCCGTGTCGTCGTCGGCCAGCAATACCTGGTCGACCGACTCCTCATCGGCCTCCTTGCCAACGGACACGTCCTGCTCGAAGGCGTCCCTGGCCTCGCAAAGACGCTCTCCGTGCGCACCCTCGCGCAGACCGTCCACGCCGACTTCTCGCGCATCCAGTTCACGCCCGACCTGCTGCCGGCCGACATCGTCGGCACGCTCATCTACGATCCGAAGACGGGCGACTATAACGCCAAGCGCGGGCCGATCTTCGCCAACTTCGTCCTCGCCGACGAAATCAACCGCGCGCCCGCCAAGGTGCAGTCGGCACTCCTCGAAGCGATGCAGGAACGTCAAGTCACGCTCGGTGGCGAGACGCACAAGTTGCCCACGCCGTTCCTCGTCCTCGCAACGCAGAACCCGATCGACCAGGAAGGCACCTACCCGCTCCCCGAAGCCCAGGTCGACCGCTTCATGCTGAAGCTCAACATCGGCTACCCGACGCGGGAGGAAGAACGTAAGATTCTCGATGCGATGGCCAAGACCTCGCCGAAGCTCGACGTCGAAGCGGTCATCTCGAAGGAAGAAATTCTCGAGGCCCGCCAGGCCGTCGACGCCATCCACGTCGCCGACCCGATCCGCGATTACATCGTCTCGCTCGTACTCGCCACCCGTGGCCAGCATCCCGGCGGCCCGGACCTCGCGAAGTTCCTCCAGTTCGGCGCCTCCCCGCGTGCGACCATCAACCTCACCCTCGCCGCCAAGGCCTGGGCCTTCCTGCAGGGCCGCGACCACGTGACCCCACAGGACGTGAAGGATATCGCACCCGACGTCCTCCGCCACCGCCTCATCCTCACCTACGAAGCCGATGCCGAAGGGGTCGACGCCGACGCCATCGTGCGCCGCGTGCTCGACGCCGTCAGCGTCCCCTAAGCGATCCCGGCGACCGTGGCCCAGCCCGTCCCGACCCACCCGCAGGAGACCCTCCGCCGCGCCCAGCGCGTCGAGATCGTCGCCACGCGTGCGGTCAACGACGCGATGGTCGGCGCCTACCTCTCCCGCTTCAAGGGTCGCGGCACCGATTTCGAAGAGCTGCGTGAATACATCCCGGGCGACGACGTGCGCTCGATGGATTGGAACGTGACCGCGCGCACGGGCAAACCGTTCATCCGGCTTTACCGTGAGGAACGCGAACTCACGATGGTGATCGCGGTCGACATCTCGGGTTCCTCTTCGTTCGGCTCCGGCGAAGCGACCATCCGCGAACGTGCGGCCGACGTCGCGGCCTGCCTCGCCGTCTCCGCGCTCAAGGCGGGCGATAAGGTCGGGCTGCTGCTCTTCACCGACCGAGAAGAACTCTGGGTGAGTCCCAAGAAGGGCCGGCGCCACGTCCTCCGCCTCATCCGCGACGTGCTCGAATTCAAACCGGCTTCACGCCGGACCTCCTTCGCGGCTCCGATGCGACGCTTGGGCCGCGCGCTCAAGCGCCGCTCGATGGTCTTCGTGGTCTCCGATTTCCTCGCCGGCCCCGAAGGCACCGATGCGATGGCCGCCGCGCTCGGCGAACTCAATGCCCGCCATGACACCGCCTGCGTCCAACTGGTCGACGCGCGCGAACGCGTGCTGCCCGACGTCGGCATGGTCGCCCTGCAGGACGCCGAGACTGGCGAGATCCGCGAAGTCAACACGGGGTCGGAGCGCATCCGCCGGACCTTCGCCGCCAACGCCGAAGCCCGCCTGGCCGCAACCGCCGCCGGCCTGGCTCGCGCGGGGATGGACGTCGCCCGACTTGACGCCGAGGATTCCGTCGCCCCCACCCTTTCCCGTTTCTTCGAACGCCGCCGGCGCCGCCGCTGATGTTCCTCGCCGTCGAAGAAGCCCCGTTCGTCCTGCAAGGACCCAAGCCGACGATTCCGCCGACGGCCTGGGAATCCAACTTAGCCCTCGGCTTGATTGTGCTCGGCCTGATGGTCCTCGCCGCCGTCGCGATTCGCCACTTCCTCCGCAAGAGGCCGCCTTCGCTGGCTCCGCTCGCCCAACTCGAAGTGGCCCTCCGCCTCGCCGAGTCCCTGCCCGCGCCCGAAGCGATCACCCAATCCACCCGCGCGCTCCGCGTCTACCTCGCCGCGATCGACCCGCGCGCCGCCGTCTCGCTTTCGACGGAAGAACTGGTGGCGGCCTTGGCCGGCCTGCCCGCCTTCCTGCCTGCCCGCCAACCCCTCCTCGCCGCACTCCGAAGCGCCGACGCCGCTAAGTTTGCCGGCGCGGCGCTCGAGGTATCGTTACTCATCGCTGGCATCCGGGAGGCCACCCGGCGCGTCGAGGATGCACGGCGCACATTCGCCCGCCCGGCCGTCGCCGCGGCGCTCCACCCGCACAAGACCCGCCCGGCCGCGCCCGACGTGCCGCCGCCCCTCCCGGGACCGCCGCCTCTTCCCAAAAGGAATCTCCTCTGATGGAACTTGGCTTCGAATTCCAATATCCGTGGGTGCTGCTCCTGATCGCGCTGCTGCCGCTTTATTCATGGCTACGCGGGAGGGTGGGCAAAGCCGCAGCGCTGACCTATCCAGACACATCGCTACTCGACGGCATCGGCCGACCCGTACGCGAGCAGAGTGGACGCCTCCGCGCCTTCCTGCGCCTACTCACCGCCGCCCTCCTCATCGTCGCCCTCGCGGGACCGCGGACGGCGAACAAGGAAATCGAGCGGGAGACTGAAGGTCTCGACATCATGCTGGTCGTGGATCTTTCCTGGTCGATGATGGCCCTAGACATGAGCACCCCGCGCGCTGAAGTCACACGCTGGCAGGCCAGCCAGAGTGTGATCTACGACTTCCTCGCCAAGCGACCGGACGACCGTATCGGCGCCGTCGTGTTCTCCGGAAAACCCTATCTACTGAGCCCGCTCACGATCAATAAAACGTGGGTCGAGAAAGGCATCGACCGCATGCACATCGGCAGCATCCAAGAGACTGGCACCGCCATCGGCGAAGGCGTCGCGATGGCGGTGGACCGCATGAAGAACGTCAAGGGTAAGGGCTCGAAGGTCATCATCCTGCTGACGGACGGCGACGACAACATGAGCAAAGCGATCCTGCCCGTGCCCGCCGCCGAGCTGGCCGCCGCCCTCGGCATCCGCATGTATTGCATCGGCCTCGGCAAGGATGAGCCCACCGTCCTGCCGCGCTTCGATACGCGTACGGGCAAACTCTACCGCGACCTCCTCGGTAAAACGATCCCGATGCAGACGATCAACCCGGCCAACTACGAGATGCTCGAGAAAATGGCTAAGATCGCCAACGGTCGCTTCTACCGTGCCGACGACCAGAACAAACTGAGCCGCGTCTACGAGGAGATCGACCGCCTCGAACGCACCGAGGTGCGCATCCGCGAGTCGGTCGTCTACGAAAGCTACCGCCTCATCTGGGCGGCCCTCGGCGGACTCCTGCTTCTCCTCGAACTCGGCTGGGGCCTCCTCCGCCCGCGTTCGCCCTGACCATGGACACCGCCGACTTCCATTTCGAGAAACCTGGGGTGCTGGCGCTGGCCGTGCTGGGTGGGGTCGTCCTCTTTGGGGCGCTCTGCTGGGCTGAGCGCCGCCGCCGCCGAGGCCTGGCCGGCTTCGCCGCCGCGCACCTCCTCGCCCGCCTCACCGCCGGCTATTCCGCAGTCCGCCGCCGCTCCAAGGACGTCGCGCTCTCGGCCGCCTTCGCCTTGCTGCTGGCCTGCTTCGCGGGCCCGCGCTGGGGAGTGGAAGTGTCGCAGCAGAAAGGTACGACCGAAGACGTGGTGTTCGCCCTCGATGTCTCGAAGTCGATGCTGGTGTCGGACATGAGCCCCACGCGCCTGGCCCGGGCCAAGACCGCCATCGCCAACTTCGTCCGCCGCAAGGGCACGGGCAACGTCGGCCTCGTTGCCTTCGCGGGCCAAGCCTTCCTGCAATGCCCGCTGACGCGCGATTACGATGCGTTCTTCCGCACCCTCGAGGAGACCGACACCAGCAGCATCCAAGTCGTCGGCACCGACATCGGCCGCGCACTCGAGGAAGCCGAGCTAGCCTTCTATTCCAACCGAAACCGGAAGCTACTCATCATCCTCACCGACGGCGAAGACCTTGAAGCCGGCGGCATCGAGATGGCCAAGCAGCTCAAACGCAAGGGACTCGTGGTACATACCGTCGGCGTCGGCACCCCTTCGGGTGGCCCGATCCGCGTCATCAGTTCCGTCGGCTCGCTCGAGACCATGAAGGACGCCCAAGGTGAAGAGGTGACGAGCCGGCTTGACGAGAAGACCCTCGGCGCGATCGCCGAGGCCGCCGGCGGCCGCTTCGTCCGGCTCGGTCAGGCGGGCGAAGGGATGGAAGCCCTGCGGCTCGCGATCCAAGCTGGCACCGATGAACGCGGCGTCGGCCGCCGCGGCGTCCCCCGTGAGGAATGGTTCATCGGCGTCGCGCTCCTCCTTCTCGTCCTCGAATCACTCACCTCCACCCGCCGCAAAGACGTCCCGTCATGAGAACCCTCCTCCCCGTTCTGTTCTTGATGTCGGCCGGCTTCGCCGCCGAGAAGGCGCCCGCCGACCCGCTCGCCCAGCTCGACGCGCGCGAACTCCACAACCGCGGCACGAAGCGTCTCGCCGAGGGCGATCTCGCCGGGGCGGAGGAGGCCCTGCGCGCCTCACTCGGTCGGGACGTCGACCCCCTGCGCCCGCCGGCGCTACATAACCTCGGCCACGTGCGCTTCGGCAAAGGCAAGGCCGTGCTCGGGGGCAAGACCGCTGGCGACGTGACGGAACTTTCCATCGCCCGCTCCTACCTCGAGGCGGCCGACGCCGATATCTCGGACATGAAGGACCAGATCGAGCTGCTCGACAAAGCCAAGGCCGAAGGCCGCGAACCGGACTATGTCCCCGCCACGACCGCCCTCGGCGGCGGTATCGACACCTACCGCACGATCAAGAAACTCATCCCGAAAGAGGAGGCCATGGTGACCAAGCGTGCCGGCGTCGTCGCGAGCTGGACGCGCTCCGTCGGGGATTTCCGCGGTGCCCACGAACTCGATGTAGCCGACGGGCAAGCCAAGGCGAACGCCGATGCGATCGAGGAACTGCTCCGCGCCCTGCGACGCGAGACGGCCGCGCTCGAGGAAGCCATCGAGGCCCAGCGCAAGAAACTAGAGGAGCTCGCCGAGGTGATCCGCGAGCTCGTGAAACGTATTCCGGACGACAAGCTCCCCCAGAACACCGAAGGTGAAGGTGATGAGGAAGAAAATTTCCTGCCTCCCGAACGCCAGAAGCCGAAGAGTGGCGGCACTGACCCAAAGAAGGGCAAGCCCGGCGAGGAACAGAAGATGACCGAACAGGAAGCCCGCGGCTCCCTCGAGGGTCTGAAGAATGAATTCGGCCGTAAGATGCCAGCCGGCAGCCAAGATGGTAAAGACGGTAAAGGCGGCAACGGAGGCAAGCCCCCCGCCAAGAAAGGCAAGGACTACTGAGATGCGTCGATTCCTCGCCAGCACCGTCCTCCTGCTCCTCGGGCTCCTCGCCCGGGCGGAGGATCGCGTGAGCTGGGAGATCACCCCGCGCGTCACCGCACCCGGGCAGCCTTTCCGTCTTCAGATCATGGTCGAATCGGACGTCGTCCTCGGCGGGGCGCAACAGGTGGACAAAGAGATCCGGCCGCCCCGAGGGATGGCCCTCCGCCTATCTGGGCAGCTCGTCCGCCCAGACTCCAATGAGGCGACGCTCAACTTCTCGGGTGTCGCGCCTGACCAGGAAGGCGAATACGTCATCCCAGCCTTCACCCTGCGTTTCGCACGCAAGCTCATCCCGGTGACTCCGATCAAGCTCATCGTGAGTAAGTCCGTGGCCTATCGGCGGACGGCCCAAGCCCGGGCCGAGCTCGTGCTACCGGAACGCACCTTCTATGTCGGCGAACTCATCCGCGGCGCCATCCATCTCCGCGGCGGCGACAACGAGACCGTGGTGGCCAGTTTCGGCCTCGAATCGATCGCGGAAGGCTTCACGTTTGCGGTCACGGCCGACCGCCAGCCCCTGTCGGCGGAACTCGGACAAGGCCTGCGTACGAGCTTCGACCTGACGCCTCTCCGCGAAGGCACGAGCGAGCTTTCCCTCCGCGGCACGATGCTCATCCAGAACACGGACACCCCTGCGTTCAGCAACGGTAACCGCGACCGTCCGTTCACCTTCCGCCGCAAGCTCACCGTCGAACACGTGCCCGAGCGCGGCCGACCAGCAGACTGGACCGGCGCAATCGGCGCCTTCAGCGCCGAGGCCGTGCAGGTCTCCAAGGATCGCCCCGAAGTCGGCGAGCCGATTCGCCTGCGCGCGATTCTGACCGGCACGGGCAATCTCGATCGACTCATCCCTCCGGAAATCCCTGGCAATGAAAGCTGGGATATCCTGCCGGCGACGGAACGCCGACGCCACGCCGACGAACAGCGCTTCTTCGTCTACACGCTCGTGCCGCGCCTACCAGGTAAGCTGCTGACGCCCGCGCTCCGCTTCTCGACCTTCGATCCGCTGACGAAGCAATTCAGTCGCATCGAATTCAAGCCCATCGAAGTAACGGTGACCGGTAACGCGCCAGCGCAAGTCGACCTCGTCACGGCCGATCCGGCGGCGCCGGCCGGCGCCAAGCCCCAGGTCGCCGCCGGGCTCGCTACACCGGCGCCGCAACGGGGGGCGCCGCTCTTCCGTGGCGCGCCAGCGCTATCCCTCGCCTCCTCCGCCGCCTTCTGGTCGAGCAACGGTCTGCTGCTGACTGGGCTGCTGGCACTGACAGGCACCGCACTTTATCTTGGC
>CALQQQ010000038.1 GCA_943332745.1 Opitutus sp. GAS368
ATGTTCACCGAACTGGTCACGCGACTCAGTCGCGAATACCCGGGCAAGCTCGACACCTTCCGCTATTACCTCGAACGGCACATCGAGGTCGACGGCGGCCATCATGGCGCCATCTCGCTCCGCATGGTCGAGCTGCTCTGCGGTGACGATGATCGCAAGTGGAGCGAAGCCGCCGAGGCCTCCGTCGCCGCGATCGAATCGCGCATCGCCCTCTGGGATGCGATCTTGGCGGAGTTAGCCTAGCTTTACTTCTGCGCGCCCGGCCGATGGCGCTGCACCATGCCGTGGAAGTCGCCGAGATTGTAAGGGCCGACGAGAGGCTTCGAAAGATCGGCTTCGGAGACGACGATACTGCCGCTTTCCTTCGCCTGGGCGACGACTTTGCCGGCGGGATTGATGACCGCCGATATCATCCAATCGCTCTTCGGATCGGTAAAGGTGCTGCTGACAACGTAGACGCGGTTCTCGCAGGCGCGGGCGCGGGCGAGCAACGGGTCGCAGCCCCACACCGGCCACGCGATGACTTCGGCACCGTTGGCGGTCAACGCGCGGGCGACTTCGGGATAGAAGCCATCGTAACAGATCATCAGGCCGACCTTGCCGAACTTCGTTTCGAAGACGGGGTAGTCAGCGCCCGGCGCGACGCCTTTCTCGACCTCGCCGTGCGGCAGACAGACCTTGCGGTACTTGCCGAGCAGTTTGCCTTCCGGATTCAGGAGTACGGCAGTGTTATAAACAAGGTGGCCTTCTCGCTCATAGAGACTGACGGCGATGTGGATCCCGTTCAGCTTGGCTTGGCTGCCGAAGTATTCCGTGGTGGGCCCCGGAATCGGCTCAGCACATTCGGCCGGTGATAGTTTCGTGCGCACGTAGGGCACGGTCTCGCCGAGGACGATGAGGTCGGCCTTCTGCTTGGCGGCTTCGGTGATCATCGGGGCGTATTCTTCGCAGTTCTGTCGAGGCGACTTGCCGGTCGGTATATATTGAACGGTCGCAAGGCGGACCTTGCGGGACGCGGGCGCGGCGGATTTTTCAAACGTGATATTGCTCCATTCAACTCGTCCCTTCGGCGCGTGCTGCAGGTGCAGCTCGATGGTCGCCTGTGTGGCCTTCGGTGGAACTTGGTAGACGCCAGCGATAAGCGAGATGCCTTGGGCGTCGATTGGCCCGTCGATTGGGTGCTCAGGTTCGGCGGAGGCGCCGGGTGTGGAAGCGGGCACGCCTTTGCCCTTGGCGTCGGTCCAGACGATGCGCACGAGTCCGCTGTGGCGGGCATTCTCCACGCCGGTTGTCTTGCGCGTGGCGCTGAACTTCATGAAGTCACCGCCTTTGACGGTGAACGTCTGCTGATACCAGCCGTCGAGTCCTTCCCTCGCGTCGTGCGTGATGACCAGGGTGTCGCCGTTGCGTGCGAACGCTGGGCTAATCTCATCACGCGGCGCCTTTTCCGTCCACCCCGTCAAATCAGCCGCCTGAGCCACAACCATGCTCAGCAGGATGATAGGCAAGTAAAGGGTGGGGTGCATCGGGGTTGATACAGATATGAAGCCTGGGCGAGAGACCGCAACCGTCTATGTCCTTTCGTCTCAGTCGAACTGTTCCAGCACCGCTACGCCGACGGCATCGGCGCGCATGCGGCCTTCGCCCGTGAGGCGGAAGTTCGGGCCCGCGAGTTCCATGAGGCCTTCCTCGACGAGGTCGGCGAACAACTTGCGCACGCCTTGCGGAAGGGGCGCATTGAAACGCTCAGCGAGCGCGAAAGGGTCGACGCCCGCGTTGAGTCGCAGGCCGAAGACGAGCGCATCGCAGAGTAGGTCCGAGGGGCTGAGGTCTTTGACCTGCTCGAGCACGGGCTGGCTGGCTTCGATGCCCTTGATCCATTGATCGAGATTCGATGGGTTCGTCCAGCGGCGGGCGCCCCACTGCGACGAAGCGGACGGACCGTAGCCGATCCAGGCACCCATCTCCCAGGTGATCAGGTTATGCCGGCAAGCATGGCCAGTGCGGGCGAAGTTCGAGGTCTCGTATTGGGCGTAGCCATTGTCCTCGAGCGTCTCCCAGGTGCGACGGTAGAGGTGGGCTTCAAGTTCTCGGTCGATCTTCACCTTGCCCTGTGAGAGCTTCACGAACATCGCCGTGTCCTCTTCGAAGGTCAGGCAGTAGGTCGAAAGATGGTCAGGCTTGAGCGACATCGCCCGATGCAGGTCGTCGGTCCAGCGCTTTTCGTCCTGCCCGGGGATCGCAAAGATCAAATCTAGGTTACGCGAGGCGAAGCCGGCGGCCTCGATGAGTTCCCACGCCTCCATGATCTGCTTCGGGGAATGGCGGCGGCCGAGCGCATCGAGCGTGGTATCATCGAAACTTTGCACGCCCATCGAGACGCGCGTGACGCCGATCTCCTTCAGCGCGGCGAGCTTATCGGCGCGCACCGACGAAGGCGCGAGCTCGACGGTCCATTCGCCGGGCCGGCCGGCGGCCTTGGTCATTGCCTTGCCGAGCCGTAACAGATCTTCCGCTGGAAGGAGTCCGGGCGTGCCGCCTCCCCAGAAGGCGGTTTCGACGCGACCAGGCGGGTGGAGTTCCATCTCCCTTTCGATGGCGGCGAGGTAGCGGTCGATTTCGCTGCGCTTGGGCTGCTCTTGGTAAAAAGAACAGAAGTCGCAGGACGACGCGCAGAACGGGACGTGCAGATAGAGGGCCGTCGCGGACTGGACGGGCGCGGGCATCACTCGAGGCCGAGCTGTTTGCGGCCGGCTTCCGAGATCATGCGCGGATTCCAGACCGGATCCCAGACGATTTCGACCTCAGCGGATTCGACGCCCGGGAGGGCTTCCATCTTCGACTTCGCATCGGCCGCGATGACGGGCCCCATACCGCAACCTTGCGCGGTCAGCGTCATCTTGGCGGCGACCTTCTGTCCGCCACGTTCGCCAGGCGATAGTTCGAGGTGATAGATCAACCCTAGGTCCACGATGTTCACCGGAATCTCCGGATCGAAGCAGCCCTTAAGTGCCTCCCAGAGTGCCTCCTGATTCACCGGGCCGCTGATGACGGACTCGTCCTTCTTCGCGTACTGGGCGACGGCCTCGGGGCCGAGTGCCTCGATGTCGGCTGGGGCGATGCGGAACAAGCCCATCGGGGTGCGGACGGTGACCGAGCCGCCGAGGGCCTGGGTGACCGTGACTTCCGTGCCCGCCTCCAGTACGACGATATCCCCGGCGGGGATCAGGGTCGCGGCGCAGTCGCGGAAGAGATTGTGGGTGGTGGACATGCAGAGAAAACAGGCGGTTAGGCCTTGGGACGCAAGCGTGGCGTGCGGCACGATGTGCTTTTGAGGGTGGTCAGGTTGCATGCCGCGATGACGAGCAGGATTGAAGGGTGTCCGCCCTGGGTTAACTTCGACGCAACCCCCTTCTCCTATGCGTTACCTCCTGACCCTTTTCCTGGCGCTCTCCGTCCAGGCTGCACCTATCTCGATCTTTGACGGCAAGACCCTGGCTGGCTGGGAGGGCGATGCCGCCTGGTGGCGCGTTGAGGAGGGTGAGATCCGTGGCGGCTCGGCCACGGTCAAGGTGCCGAAGAATTTCTTCCTCGCGACGGAGAAGTCTTACCAGAATTTCGATTTGCGACTCAAGCTGCGCCTGACCGGCACGGGCTTCGTCAACAGCGGCGTCCAGATGCGTAGCGTCCGCGTCCCGAACAGTTCCGAGATGAGCGGCTATCAGGTGGATTACGGTAAGGGCTGGTATGGTAAGATCTACGACGAGAGCCGCCGCAATAAAGTCATCGCCGAATCGAAAGACGCCGCCGGCGTGCTCGCCGCCGTGAAGGAAGGCGAGTGGAACGAGTACCGCATCCTCGCCGAAGGCACCCGTATCCGCAGCTGGGTTAACGGCGTGCCGGCACTCGATTACGTTGAGGCCGAGCCGAACATCGCGGCCGACGGCAAGATCGCCATCCAGATTCATTCCGGTGGCATGGCGGTGATCCAGGCCAAGGATATCACGATCGAGGAACTGCCTGCTACCCCTGGTGCGCTCACTTGGGACAAGGTGAAGCCTATGGAAAAGAAGGCCGCGGTCGCTCCGGCGAAGCGCGACACAAGCTATAACAACGTGCAGGGCGTCCGCCGTTCGGCCGAGGAGCAGCAGAAGCTCTTCAAACTCCCCGAGGGCTTCGAGATCGAACTTTTCACTAAGGAGTCTGCCGACTTCGGTAAGTTCATCATGCTGATCTTCGACCAGCAGGGCAGGGCCTGGTCCAGTACCGCGCTGGAATACCCAGTCGACGCCAATGAGAACCCCGCCGCCGCGGAGGCCCTCTATAAGTCCAAGGCCCGTGACAAGGTGGTCATCTTCGACCAACCCTTCGCTTCCGGTCCTCGTCAGCCGCGTACTTTCGCCGACGGGCTGGCCATTCCCGAAGGCGTCCTGCCTTATAAGGATGGCGCCATCGTGCAGCACGGCCACGAAGTCGTCTTCCTTCGCGACGCCGACGGTGACGGCAAAGCCGACAAGCGCGAGGTGCTGCTGTCGGGTTTCGGCGTCCAGGACTCCCACCTCTTTCCGCACCAGTTCACCCGCGCCCCGTGGGGTTGGTTCTGGCTCGCTCAAGGCGCCTTCAACTCTGGTAAGGTCACCTCGTCCAAGGGTGATGTCACCGATTTCCCGAGCACGCGGATGGCTCGCTTCCGCCCGGACGGTAGCTTCTTCGAGCCGACGAGCGTTGGCCCGTGCAATATCTGGGGACTCGTGCTGACCGGCGAAGGCGAAGCGTTCATCCAAGAGGCTAACGACTACGGCTACCCGGTGATGCCGTTCCATGAGTATGGACTCTATCCCGGTTGTGCCGACCGCTTGGCTAAATCCTATCAGCCTAAGTTCCCTATCCAGGCTCCTGACTTCAAGATGGGTGGCACGGGCCTCAGTGGCTTGGCGCTTTCTGACGCTGGCGTCTGGCCGAAGGGTTATGACGGCGTGATGTATGTCGCTAACCCGATCACCTCGAAAGTAAACGCCATCCGTCAGCACCGCGATGGTTCGGGCTATCGACTCGAGAAGCTCGACGACTTCGTTACTTGCGACGACCCCTTCTTCCGTCCGATTGCTATGACGATGGGACCGGATGGCTGTCTCTACGTCATCGACTGGTATAACAAAATCATCAGCCACAACGAAGTCGCCCGTAATCACCCTGATCGCGACAAGCAGTCTGGCCGTATCTGGCGCATCAAGCCGAAGGGCTTCGTCCCGCAGGCGGTGCCGGATTACACTAAACTCACCTCCGCCGACCTCGTCGCCCGTCTCGGCTCCAAGGTCGCCGCTGATGCGCATCTGGCATGGCAGACGTTGGGCGACCGTGCGCCTGAGGTCGCCATCACCGGTGCCCTCGCAGCGATTGTGCGAGATGAGTCCGCCTCCGCCGCTCGCCGCATTCAGGCTCTCTGGGTACTCGGCGAGCAGAAGCAGGAAGTCGCGGGGTTCGTCTCCGGCTTACTTAGTTCCGCGAATCGCAACGTCCGCCGCGAAGCGGTCAATGCCCTGCGTCATGCCGGCCTCGCCGACCTCGCCGTCTTGACCTCGCTCACCGCTGACGCGGACGCGGAAGTCCGTACCGCCGCGATCAAGACTCTTGGCGAAGCTTCAGCCAAGTCGCCCGCCGCCCTCGGCGCGATGATGCGCTTCGTCGGCCCGTCCTTCGCCGCTCCCGTCGCGGCGGATCGCAGTGGTAAGCCGATCAAGGTCGGTGTCGCCTATGAGCGCGAATTTGAACGTTTCCTAGTGCGCATGTATCTCGAGCGCCAGCCGGAGGCCGTTGCCGCCTTCCTCGCCTCTAATGAAGCGAAATCGCTACCCGCCGAAGGCCGGATGTTCGCCGCGCTCGCGCTCGACGCCAAGGTCGGCGCCCCGCTCGTCGCCGAACTCGTCGGGCAGCTCAACCGTGCTCCGGGCCCCGACGAACTGTTCGCCGTCGCCAAGACCCTGGACCAGCCCACCAGCGTTGCCGTCTTGCGTAAGCTTTTGGCCAACGCCGCCGTCCGCAGTCGGGTCGTGGAGCTCCTGCTTGTCACCCGTACCGAACTCGATCCGGCCAAAGTCGGCCCTGTCGTCGCTGAGGCCGCTAAGGCCTTGCTCGCCCAAGGTGTCGCCGAACGCGCCCTGGCCGCTCAGCTCATCGGCGGCTTCCAGCTCCTTGCTCTTGAGGACGATTTACTCGCGTTAGTCGCCCGCGAGGATTCCCGCCGCGATGCGCTGACCGGACTTCAGCAACTGCGCACGACCAAGCCCGAGGCTGTCGCCGCACTCGTCGGCACGGAGCCGGCAGAGGTCTCGAATCTCGCCCTGCGCGCTTTAGTCGCTTCCCGTTCGCCGCAGGCTTCCGTGCTCGCGATGAAGCTCTATCCGAAGCTTTCCGTGAACGACCGCAAGGTCGTGCTCGACGGCGTCAGTGGAACTAAGGCCGGCGCCAAAGCCATCGCTGCAGGTCTGGCCGATAAGTCCATCGCCGTCGCCGATATCGAGATTCCTGTAGCCGAGAAACTCGCCATCGCCTTGGGTGACAGTCCCGAGCTCGCGATCGTGTCCGCCCAGCTCGGCGGCGTGTTCCGCAGCGTGCTGGCCCTCGATGGTTCTGATGAAGCCGTCGCCGGCACCGCCATCTCGCTCAAGGGTCCGTTCACCGTCGAGACCTGGGTGCGGCTCGACGGTAAGGTGGATAACTTGGCCAGCCTCTTGGGCGCTCCGGGTAAGTTGGACCTCAATTTCTTCGGCGGAAGCTTCCGCGCCTATTTCGGCGGGACGATCCGCGACGCCGTCGTCTCCGCTAAACCGGTCTCCTCTGGTATCTGGACGCATATCGCCCTCACGCGTGATGCCGGCGGTATTCTGCGGATCTACCAAGACGGCGAAGTGACTGGCACCTCCAAGGTCGTGGTGCCTCAGGACCTGACGGGTCTCATCATCGGTTGGTCTGGCCCCAAGGGTGGACCGCTGGGCGCTTTCGCCGAATATCGCGTCTGGAACGTCGAGCGTAAGCCGGCGGAAGTCCGCGCGAACATGACTCGTACCTTTGCCGGCGAGAAGCTGCCAACTTCGCTGGTCTTTGCTTCGGCGAGCGGCGAGGCCGCCTGGGGTAAACTCAGCAAGGGCGCCAAAGTCTTGCGCACCACCGACGCGCCGCCGCTTCTTAACGGCGAGCAGTTCGCCGCAGTCGAGCAGAAGACGGCCCGCTTCATGGCGCTGTCGGCTAAGGCCGGTGACGCCGCGAAGGGTAAGACTCTCGTCGCGCTCTGCCAGGCCTGCCACGTGATTAACGGCCAAGGCGGACTCATTGGACCCAACCTCTCCGGCGCGGGCGCGATGGGCATGGAAGCGGTCATCCGTAATATCATTGAGCCCAACGCCGCCATCGAGGCCGCTTACCGTATCTTCCAGCTGAAGCTCAAGGCCGGTGAGGTCATCGAGGCGTTCTACGTCTCCGAAGACGCCACCGCTTACGTGATCCGACAGGCCGGTGGCGCCGACCGCCGCATCCCGAAGGCCGAAGTCGCGTCCGCGAAATACCTACGCCGTTCGCTCATGCCGGAAGGCTTGCTCGACGGCTTCACGGACGAACAGGTCACGGACCTCTTCGCCTATCTCAAGACGCTCAAGTAAGATTGCAGGGCTAGGGCCAGGGCTAGGGCTAGTGAGTGGCAGAGCGAGGCGGTGGCAGGGTTCTCCTGTCTCCTCTTCTAGCCCTAGCCCAAGCCCTGTCCCTAGCCCTTGCAGGCCTTCTTCGCTTGCCGAGGGGGCGTAGGGGCTTACGGCTTGAGGCATGTCCGTCTGGTTCAATCCTGCCCGTGAAATCGACGCCCTGCTCCGCAAGGCGGCGGCTTCCGTCCCTGGCCTCGACGCCGACTTCAATCCAGAGTTGAAGCCGTCGGACCCCCGCCACGCCGACTTCCAGGCTAATGGCATCCTCGCCGCCGCCAAGAAGGCCAAGGCCAACCCCCGTGCTCTCGCCACCGCCCTCGTCGAAGTCGTGCGCGCCCAAGGCGGGCTCAACGATGCAATCGTCCAGATGGAAGTGGCTGGTCCAGGCTTCATTAATTTCAAGCTCACACCCGCCGCCCTCGGCGCCTGGCTCCGCGAGTATCGCGACGAATCCAAGTGGCGTGCCGGTG
Source organism: Opitutus sp. GAS368 (assembly GCA_943332745.1). The sequence continues at coordinate 8,165 of CALQQQ010000038.1, forward strand.
CGGCCCGCTTGATGGGCGGCCGCAAGGTCGTCATCGACTATCCTTCGCCGAACACCGCCAAGCAGATGCACGTCGGCCACCTGCGCCCGATTGTCATCGGCGAGGCCGTCGCCCGCCTGATCGAGTTCTGCGGTGCCGACCTCGTCCGCGACAACCACATCGGCGATTGGGGCACGAACTTCGGCATCCTCATCCTCGCCATCCGTCGCGCGGGCTTCCAGCTCGACGCCAAGAGCCCGCAGGCGCTCGAGGATCTCGAACGCCTTTACAAAGAGGGCAGTGTCGCCACTAAGGCCGACCCTGCGCTCATGGACGCCGCCCGCGCCGAGCTTGCGAAGCTTCAGGCCGGCGACCTCGCGAATACCGCCCTGTGGAAGGAGATCGTCGAGGTCTCCAATGCCGCCTGCCAGCGTATCTATGACCAGTTCGGACTCAAGACCGACGTCATCCTCGGCGAATCCTTCTACCGCGACAAGGTCGATCAGGTCTACGTCGAGCTGGCGAAGTACAAGCTGGCCGAGGAGAGCGAAGGCGCCCTGGTGGTCTGGCATGATGAGGAGCCGCGCTTCTCACGCGATGCCGAGACGAAGATGCCGTTCATCGTCCGAAAGACGGATGGCTCGTCCAACTACGCCTCCACCGATCTCGCCACGCTGCTTTACCGTACCGAGCACTTTAAGGCCGACGAG
>CALQQQ010000039.1 GCA_943332745.1 Opitutus sp. GAS368
CCCAACCCCTACCCCTTATCAGAATCAAACCTTCATCTTTCATCCCCCATCCTCCATCCTCTGCCTAACCCCATGAAGCCCTCCACCCTTCTCATCACCCTTCTCGCCCTCTCAGCCTTCGCCGCAGACTACTTCCCTCCGTCCGACGCCAAAGGCGGCTGGCGCACTCCGAAGGATGCGGCCGAAGCCCGCGCCCTCGCCGGCATCGACCTCGAGCGCCTCGAACAAGCCTATCGCGCGGTCGAACGCTCCAACACCGAGAACGGCGGCCTAGTCGTGATCTCCAAAGGCTACCTGGTGCTTGAGAAGTATTTCGGCAAAGCCCACCGCAACGCCAACCCCGACATGGCCTCGACGGGCAAGGCCTTCACGAGCATCGCCTGCGGCGTGATGCTGCAGGAATACAAATCCAAGCTTCCCGAAGGACTCAACACGAAGGTCTACACGCAGGAGTTCCTGCCCGAAGCCTTCCCGCTCCGCGATCCGCGCGAAGCCGACATCCGCTTAGGCCATCTGCTCTGCATGACCTCGGGCCATAACGGCGAAGGCGCCACGCCCTCCGCAGTTATCAAGGGTACGGCGCAGCCGCTGAAGCAGTCCAAGGGCCAGGACATCCGCGACGTCGATGGCTCCTCGCTGCGCGTACCACTTTGGACCGCTCCCGGCGAAGGCTACTCCTATTCTTCTCCCGCTCCGCACATCGCTTCGATGGTCCTCCGTCGCGTGACGGGCATGGAACTGCCAGCCTACATCGATGAGAAATTCGGCAAGCCGATGGGCTGGGGTCCTTGGGGCTATTGCCTCTACCGCGGCGACGTGACGATGGCCCACGCCAACGGCGCCGGCTCGATCGCCCTCCGAGCCACCGATACCGCCCGCTTCGGCTACTGTCTCGCCCATGGCGGCCGCTGGAAAGATCAGCAGCTCATACCGGCCGACTACATCAAGCTCTGCCAGCAGTCTCTGCCTTACAACCCTCACTTCCCCTTCAGCCTGCAGTTCGAACACAACCAAGCCGGTCAGATCGTCGGCGCACCTCGCGACGCCTTCTACAAAACGGGTGCCGGCGGCTTCTGCCTCTACATCGTCCCGTCCCTCGACCTGGTGATCTACAAGATGGGCGGCAAGGACGGCCAGTGGAACCCCGACCTCACGCGCCTCCCGCAGCCGGCGGACAGCTTCGGCACGCACACGAACCCGCCAACGCCCCCGAAGAACGGATCGTACGAGACCTACAGTATCGCCCGCATCCTCGAGATGGTCTGCCAGGCGACCGTCCGCTGAGTGCTTAGCGCAACGGATGCTGACGGTCTGCCAGCGGGAGTCTGACCTTCTTGCCGCCGGCCGCGAACGAGGCGAAGACGGCCAGCGTCAGCTCAACGGTCTCGCGGCCGGCCTCGGGACCGCAGAGCGGTTCACGCTTCTCTGCGATGGCGTTCAGTAAATCGCGCACGGCGCCATGGTGACCGCCATTCACGAGTTTGATATCCTTGATAGGCTCGGGTTGGCCGATGCCTGCCGTGGTAATCGGGGTCTTCTTTCCGTCACGCTCCAGAATGACCAAAGGCTCCTCGTCGATCTGGAGCGAGATGATGCCCTTGGTACCAATCAATCGGGCGCCAAACGGCGTGCCCTTCGTCCAACTACCTTTCTTGGAATCAAAATAAAGCGGGACGCCGCTCTTAGTCTCAAAACGGGCATGCACCTCGTCGCCGACAATCAGGCCGACGCCTTCATCGCCCGGATGGAGGTCGGCCTTGGTCGCCGGCCGGCCTTCGACCAGGATGGTCGCTTCGCACGAAGTGGCGGGACCGGTGAAGACCGTCGCAAGGTTGAAGCCGTGACCGCCGAGCACCCAGAGATCGAGGCCGCCGCCGCGCTGATCCTGCTTCCCGCGAACGCGCACTTCCTTTAACTCGCCGATCTCACCGACGGCGATGAGCTGCTTCACGGTATCCAGCACAGGGTGATAGCGATTACGATGGGCAATGGCGAGACGGACGCCCTTCTCAGCGCAGAGCTTCACGATCTCATCGGCTTCGGCCAAGGTCCGCACGAAAGGTTTCTCAATATAGACACCCTTCACTCCCGCCTCAATGGCGGCGACGATCATGTCGCGATGCTCGTGGATATGCCGCGGGCAGATGGCGACAATGTCCGGCTTGGCCTCAGCCAGCATGACCTTGTAATCGGCAAAGGCTTTCACTCCGCCAAGCTTCTTCACTTCGGTCGCCAGTCCCTTAGGGTCAGCATCCGCCACGGCAATAATCTTGGTCTGCGGAATCTTCAGCCACACAGCGTCTTCACCATGCCCGTAATTACCTTGGCCGGTATGGCCAATGACGCCGACGGTCAACGGATGCTCGAGGCCACCGTTCTCGGCCTGAGCCGCAGGCGCCTTGGGCCAAGCCGCTCCTTCCATGGGTCGGGCGACGATCTTCGCCGGGTCGATGACCACGTGCTTCGCGAGTTTACGCTTCCAAGTATAGGTGACGTGGACAAGTCCGTCGGCGGTCTGGATGATGGCCGGGTAGCTGAATTCCGCCTTCGGTTCGTCTTCGAGTACCAAAGCGGCTTCCCACACGACACCATCCTTGCTGATCGCAAGATTGAGGGGGCTGCGTCCCTTGGCGGTATGGTTATAAATCAGAAGATGACGTCCGTCCTTCAAGGTCACGGCGTCGGTCCCGGAATTAGGGTTAGGCAAATCTGTCAGGTCCACCTTCGTCCAGGTTGAGCCTTGGTCCTTCGAAACAGTGCTGAAGACCTTGGCGTTCTTGGTGCGTCCGACCGACATCAGGCCGCCGTCGCGCAAGAACAGGATACTCGGTTGGATCGACGCCGGACCGGTCGCTGGCTGGTCCACGGAAAGCTTCTCCCAGGTGACGCCATTATCCCTGCTCCGCTCGAAATGAATCCGCCAGGAAGGGGCGGTTTTAAATCCTTCAGCGCTGCCTCCCGAAAGGATTGTGCCGTCCTTAAGCTGTACGGGCTTGTTCTTGATCGACCCGAGAATGCCGTCGGGCAAGCGACGTGGCTCACCCCAGGTCTTACCGTTATCATCACTGAGGCGGAGCAGACCCCACCATTCAACGGGATTAGGGCCTACCTTATAGTAAAGCTGCAGCGGGCCTTCCTTGGGCTGGAAGAGTACGGGATTCCAACAGGGGTATCGCTTACCATCCGGCTGCATACCCTCGGCGACCTTCATCGGCGCCGACCATTTACCGTCAACCTGTCGTGCCGTCCAGATGGAGACGTCTGCCTTACCCTCGGACGTGCCTGCGAACCAAGCCGCGACCAAGGCGCCGTCACGGGCTTCGACGATTGAAGTCGCATGACAGCTCGGCACCGGGTTCGTCTCGAAGATGAATTCGGAGCGGACGAAGCCAGGCTGGGCGCCGCTGAGTCCGGCTACCCCCAACAACAGACAGATGAAATGGCGCACGTTTATTGTTTCTTCGGGGTCTGTTTCTTGGCAGCGCCAGCCTGCCAGACCGGCTTCCAATCCGCGGATTCGGTCCTCGCCGTCCGCAAGTATTCGCTGAGTCGCTGGGCGATTTCCGGATGCTCGGCGGCAACGTCCTTCTGCTCGGCGAAGTCGTTCTTAAGATCGTGCAACCGTATCGGACGATCAGGCCCTCCGCTACGGATGCCCTTCCATCGTCCGTCCAAAAGGGCAGCCTGCTTGAAGCCGCCCTCGTGAAACTCCCAATAGAGGAACTCGTGCTTTGGCTGGCTACCTTCATTCGTCAAAGCGGGAGCGAAGCTGATCGAATCAAGACCCTCGGGCGCTGGCTTGCCTGACAGGGCGGCGGCGGTCGCGAAGAAGTCTCCGGCATAGGCGACATGGCCGCTCTCGCTGCCCGGCTTGATCCGACCAGGCCACCAGGCGATGAAGGGCACCCGAATGCCTCCGTCGGTGAGCGCCCGCTTGATGCCGCTGTAGGGTCCGCTAGGATTGAAACGCTTGAGGTCATGGCGAGACTCGTTGTGTGGTCCATTATCGCTGGTGAAGACGACGACCGTGTCTTTTTCGAGGCCGAGCTCCTTGAGCTTGGCGAGCATGCGGCCGACATAGCCGTCAAGGCGGGTGATCATCGCAGCCTGCCCTTTGTCCGGCTTAGGCCAATCGCTTTCAGCGTAAGGTCCGTAATCCGGGACCTCCGCCCCATCACCCAAGGCGCCCGCCCGCTCATTGTTGGCATGCGGCACGATCATCGACCAATAAAGAAAGAACGGTCGCTCGCGATTACGCTCCACGAAGCGCAGGCACTCCTCGGCAAAGAGATCGTCGGCGAACTTCTCCATCTTGGTCGCATAGCCGGCACCGGCCTCACCGACATGTGTCACGATATTGGGGAGGCTTTCCTTCGTCTCGTTGCGCCAGAGGTAGTCGGGAAAATGATTGTGCGCGTGGTGCTGATTAAGGAAACCGTAGAACTCGTCGAAGCCCTGCCGGCGTGGCAGACCGGATTCGGCGGCTCCGACATCCCCGAGGCCCCACTTACCGATCAACGCGGTCTTGTACCCGGCGCCCTGCAGATGCTTGGCGACGGTGAGGTCGTCTTCGCGTAAAGCCTGGGCCGCGGCATTCTTCTGGCCGGCGTTACCTCGTACGCGCGTATGCCCGTGATGCCTCCCGGTCATGAGCACGCTCCGTGAAGGCGCGCAGACGGTCGCGCCGGCGTAGAATTGGGTGAAGCGCAGGCCATCCTTGGCCATGCGGTCCAACTCAGGCGTGAGAATGACTTTCTGACCGTAACATCCGAGGTCCCCATAGCCGAGATCGTCGGCGAGGATGTAGATGATGTTCGGATGTCGTTCCGCCGCAACGGCGAGACTGACACAAAGTAGAAGCAGGAGGCTGCGCATAGGGTATGCATTATCTCAGCCTTTTCCTCCATGAAAACAAGCCTACTAAGGGCTTCGGCTCGCTCAACCTCGAGACGATGACCTCCTGGGCCTTCCTCCAGATGGATTAGAGCTACTGCAGCCGATCCAGTCGGAGCCTCTGAACATCGAAGATCTCCAAGCTGCTCTCGTCGGGATTGGGACAGTATTCCAACAGAATCGGGCCAACCGGCATCGCTAGCTTTTTTAAAATGTTTATCTTCAGCGCATCCGGTCTTATTTTCCCAATATGCGCTCCCTCCTCATACTCCTCGCCGCCTCCAGCCTCGCGTGCGCGGCCGACGCCCCTGCACCACTGGCACCGACCAAGGCCGACGTTCCTTACGCGGGCACGACGGATTTCCGTCAGACGCTCAACGTTTATACGCCCGCGACCAAATCATCCAAGCCCGCGCCGGTCATCTTTTGGATTCACGGCGGCGGCTGGCGTGGTGGCGAGAAGACCAGCGTGCAGCTGAAGCCGAAGTTCTTCACGGACCTGGGCTACGTCTTCGTTTCGACGAACCATCGCTACATCACGACTACCCCGATGAACGAGATCTTCGCCGATGTCGCTAAGTCGCTCCGCTGGACGCACGACCACGCCAGCGAATTCGGCGGCGACCCTAACCGTATCGTTATCATGGGCCATTCCTCCGGCGCTCAGCTCGCCGCCTACCTGGCCATCGACGAACGTCCGCTGAAAGCCGAAGGACTCTCCCTCTCGATGTTCAAAGGTTGTGTACCAGTCGACGCTGACACCTTCGATGTCCCGGCAGTCATTGCCACGGCCAGCGCCGCCCGTAAAGCCGCTGGCAAGCCGGAGCCGAAGTACGGCCACCGCGAAATCTTCGGCGGTAAGCCTGAACTCTGGGCGGACTATTCTGCCACCCAACACGTTGCCACCGGCAAAGGCATCCCGCCTTTCCTCATCCTCTACGATGCGGCCGCCGCCCTGACGCCCGACCAGGCTAAGCGCCTCGAAAACGCGCTGACCTCTAAAGGCATCTCCGCGAAAGCCTTAGGCGCCACCAACACCAATCACGGCAAGATTAACAACGACCTCGGCCTGCCGAACGACCCCTCGACCACCGAAGTCCTGTCGTTCCTTAATACCGTCCTGCGCTAACTAGGTAGGGGCAGCACCGCGTGCTGCACTAGTTTCAATTGCCTCGGGTAGGGACGGCTCTCCGAGCCGTCCGTTCGCGGACGGACATCCGTACCGCAATCGACGACCCATTCTCTCTTCGCTCAACGGCGGGCTCGGAGAGCCACGCCCTACCTTGAGACCGCTGAAAAAAATGAACCAAGAACGAAGAACACGCCTAGCACTGCCCCCGTGTCACCTTGCCCCCTTGTCTCCTCGCGGCTCAGCCGCGCTAACCAAAGGCTGCGTCCAAGCTTTCTCCACCTCGCCTCCCACCGGGGAGCTCTGCATGGGCTTAGATGAAGTGACACGCGCCCGGACGTACAGTTCGTCCCCTTTTAGTACATACTCAGCCTTGGTGCCCTTGACCGTCGCCAGCACGACCCCGACCTCGGCGCTATATTTCCGAGTTACCCGCGGTTCGCTACCGTCGGCGGCCTTCACGGCCACAGTTTTTCGATCATACCCTTTCCGGGTACCTATAAATTCGATGACATACTCGACGCCAGCCTGAGCTTCGACCACGAGGGAGATACGCCCACCTCCAACCTGCAGAGTCTTGAAAGTCACGCCGCTGGAGGAATAGAATTCCCCCTTCTCCATGGCCGCGACCATCGCATCCGCACTCAACTCCTTAGCCTTCACCATGACCCAACCCCGCCCCGACAGACTAGCCTTGGGTGCCGCGGTGTGGTAGTTGTGCGAATCATCCGTCGCCAATCCGTACATGACAGGCTTACCAAGGTGACCTAATCGCTCAGCCAAGACGATATCCCAGACCCGTTCGGTGCCCACATGGAGTTCGTCCCCATCATTGTTCACCTTGGGGTGCCCGTTGTAGACCTCGAAGAACTGCTCATGATCAATGCGCATAAGTTCCTCGGCGGTGATCGCCCACTTGAAATTAGGGTGATTCAGATGCGCGAACATCGGGACCCCTGTGCGCACCCGCTGCGCATGCACGGCGTCAAAGGCATGCTGGAGAGCCTTGATGATCTCCGGACTGGTCGTGGTGTCGAGGGACTTGTCCGGCAGAATCAGTTCGCGGATGTTCGTGGCGTTGACGTGGACGTTCTTGTCCGTGATCTCCTCACTAGGAATCAGCAGGAACCGCCCACGCTCCTCGAGCTTGGGCTTGATCTCCGCCAAGGTGCGCAGACGGACTTCCTTTTGTACGCCTTCGCCGCGGACAATCACCCAATCGTTGCCGAAACGCTTAAGGTATTTATCCAAGGCCAAGGCGCCCGTCATAGAATTATTCACTTTCAGCCACTTCTCATGGTCGGCGATGATGTTGTGGTCCGACAAGGCCAGGAAATCATAGCCGCGGCTCTTATACCAATCGGCGACCATCTCCGGAAAGTCGTCCCCATCGCTCCAATAGGTATGCGTGTGCAGGTTGCCCTTATACCAGCGTGTCTCTTCGGCGGCGGAGAGCAAGGAAGACGCAGCCAAGCCGCACAAAGCAAACAGACGAATCAGGGGCATGCCTCAAACAACACCAAATGGATGACTGAGTCGAGTGCAGGGTCGATGACAGCATCGAGGACTGAATCGATTATTACAGCCACCCCGCCACCAGCCACCCGAGGCTGCCACCAGCCACCCGAAACGGTGTCTCTCCCCATGTCCCCTCGCGACTCCGCCGCGCTCTGGCCAACCGGCCCACTGGTCAACCGGTCAACTATCGCGCCTGTCTCGTTCTGATCCACCGAGCCTCTGAGCCTCTTACTTTCCTACCCCTACCCCCACCCCTACCCCTATCAGAATCAATCCTTCATCTTTCATCCCTTATCTGCCATCTGTCCTCCGTCATCTGTCATCTATCCTAATGCCCTCCCACCCCCGCAGCGCCGTCCTCGGCGGAGGAGCCGCCGGCTTCTTCGCGGCGATCACCTGCGCGGAGGCCCTCGGCAAGGCCGGCTCAGTCACCCTCTTCGAAGCCACCCCTCACCTCCTCGCCAAGGTCCGCATCTCCGGCGGAGGTCGCTGCAACGTCACCCACTCCTGCTTCGAACCGGCCGAACTGGTGAAAAAATACCCGCGTGGTGGCCGCGAGCTGCTCGGCGCCTTCCATCGCTTCCAGCCCCGCGATACCATCGAATGGTTCGCGTCGCGAGGCGTGGCCACAAAGACCGAGGAAGACGGACGCATATTCCCGACCACCGATGACTCTGCGACGATCGTCGATTGCCTGATGTCCGCCGCCGCCCAGGCCGGAGTGAGCATCCGCCTCTCTACCGCCGTCCGCTCCGCCGTTAAACAAGACGTGACCTTCCGGCTTACCCTCGGCACCGGCACCGTCGAGGAATTCGACCGCGTCATCATAGCGACTGGCGGCAACAAATCCTCTGGCGGTCTGGCCATCGCGGAATCCTTCGGCCACTCCATCGTCCCGCCCGTTCCGTCTCTCTTCACCTTCCACATCACGGACCCTCGCCTGACCGAACTCTCGGGTATCTCGGTCGAGAACGCGGCGGTCACGGCGCCTGGCACAAAGCTCAAGACCGACGGCCCGGTGCTCATTACCCATGCCGGTCTCAGCGGCCCGGGCATCCTCAAACTCTCCGCGTGGGGCGCCCGTGAGTTCGCGGAAAAGAACTACGCCTTCCCGATCGCCCTCAACTGGGTCCCTCCCCACACCCGTGACTCCCTGATCAAAGCCCTCTCGCTCGTCCGGGAGCAGA
>CALQQQ010000040.1 GCA_943332745.1 Opitutus sp. GAS368
ATGGGACTCATCGAAGTGATCCTCGTCCGACCGAAGCTCCGCCAAAAGCTCTGGGCTTGGTGGTACCCTTTCTTTACGCGCCGGGTCCGGGCGCAAGGCATCGATTTCCTGAATTACGCCTTCCAGGAGGAGGGTACGGTGCCGCTAAGCTTGAAGTCGGAAGATGAACCCAATCGTCCGAACATCCAGTTGTATGAGCATGTCCGCGGTGGGGTCGATTTAAGGGGTTTGCGCGTCCTTGAAGTCAGTTGCGGCCATGGCGGTGGTACTTCGTATTTCACCCGTACTTATCAGCCCGCGGAGTATGTCGGCATGGATCTCAATCCGGAGGCGATCCGGCATGCCGAGGCCCGACATCAGGCTCATGGACTCCGCTTTCAGGTCGGTGATGCGCAGAAGCTGCCTTTCCCGGACGCCACCTTCGACGTCGTCATCAACGTGGAGGCCTCGCATTGCTACCCAGACTTCCCTGGTTTTGTGGTGGAGGTCTCCCGCGTCCTGAAGCTGGGCGGACGGTTCTGCCATGCGGACCTCCGTTATCGCAACGGCGTGGACGAGTGGGTGGCCGCCTTGGCCAAGCATCCGAAGCTCCGGCTCGACGAGATGCGCCTGATCAATCCTGAGGTGATCCGCGGGATGGAGCTGAATACCCCGCGTTACGTCGCCATGGTGAAGCAGGCCTTGCCGCGCATCCTGCACCGGCTAGCCTTGGATTTCGCCGGCGTCAAAGGCTCGAGATTATACCGCGACGCCCTGAGCGGTGAGATGAGTTACCGGTCGTTCAAGCTGACCAGACGCTAGGGCTGAGGGGTTGCGTTCCGCGGGGGCGGACTCATGTTGAGCCTATCCCCCATGAGACTGCTTGCCGGATTTTTTCTTTGCTCACTGCTGTCGCTGGCGGCCGAGCGGCCGAACATCATCTTCATCCTCACCGATGACCAAGGTTACGGCGACCTCAGCGCGCATGGTAATCCCATCCTGAAGACGCCGAACCTGGATAAGCTTCGCTCCGAAAGCGTGCGTTTCACCGATTTTCAGGTCTCACCGACCTGTTCGCCGACCCGCAGCGCCTTGCTGACCGGCCGACATGAGTTCAAGAACGGCGTCACGCACACCATCCTCGAGCGCGAAAGACTGGCCCTTGGCGCCGCGACCTTGGCCGAGCAGCTCCAGAAGTCCGGTTATCGTACGGGCATCTTCGGCAAGTGGCATCTCGGCGACGAAGCCGAGTATCAGCCGAACAAGCGGGGCTTCGACGAAGTCTTCATCCATGGAGCCGGCGGTATCGGCCAGTCATATCCAGGCAGCTGCGGTGACGTTCCCGGCAATTCTTACTACGGCCCGACGGTCCTACATAACGGTAAGTTCGTGAAGACTGCCGGTTACTGCACCGACGAGTTCTTTGCTCAGGCTACCCAGTGGATCGAAGGCGAGGCTGCGGCCAAGCGCCCCTTCCTGGCGTGGGTGGCCACCAACGCGCCGCACGGACCGTATCATGCCCGCCCTGAAGATGCGGCGCTCTATGAGGGCAAGGGATTGGGCAAGGACACTGAGCACTTTTTCGGTATGCTCCACAATATCGACCAGAACGTCGGCAAGATCCTGGCCAGGCTCGAGACCCTCGGAATCGCGAAGGACACCTTGGTCATCTTCATGAACGACAACGGTGGTACCGCCGGAGTGAAGGTCTTCAACGCCGGCATGCGTGGACCCAAGGGAACGGCCTTCATGGGCGGCATCCGTGCGATGTCCTTCTGGCGCTGGCCCGGACATTTCCAGCCAGCCGACGTGAAGGCGCTCGCCGCCCATCTTGATTTCGCGCCGACCATCCTTGAGCTCACCGGCTCCGCCGCCTCAAATCAGATGAAGTCGCAGATCGAGGGGCGCAGCCTTGTGCCGCTGCTGCGGGCCAAGGTCGGCGAGGATATCGCCTGGCCTGACCGCGTACTGATCACTCATCTCGGCCGTTGGGGCAACATGGTCAAGGGCGTCGACCCCGAGGTCGGTAAGTACGCTGAGACCAGCGTGCGCACCGCCCGTTGGCATCTGGTGTCATCGGCCTCGTTCGCTAAGCCGGTATCCAAGGGAGCGACCAAGAAGACGAATTCCAAAGCAGGTAAGAAGGCCCAGCAGTCGCCGGCCGATTTCGAGCCGATACCCGCCAACTGGCAGCTCTTCGATCTCAGTGCGGACTATGGCGAGAAGACCGATGTTGCTGCGCGGCACCCGGAAATCGTCGCTGAGCTCATCGCCAAGCACGATGCCTGGTGGAAAGAGTGTCGCCCGATGATGGTCAACGAGAACATCGCCGGCCCGGCCGAGAACCCTTTTAAGGTCCTTTACCAGCAACAGATGGGGAAATAACCGAGAGGCCGTGGGCCTGAGGGCCGGAGGTTTACGCCAGCAGCTTCTTGACGACTTCACCGTGGATGTCGGTGAGGCGGAAGTCGCGGCCTTGGTGACGGTAGGTCAGGCGGGTGTGTTCGACGCCCATCAGGTGTAGGATCGTCGCGTTGAGGTCGTGTACATGCACGCCATCCTTGACGATATTGTAACTGAAGTCGTCGGACTCGCCGTAGGTCGTGCCCTTGTTAACGCCGGCGCCGGCCATCAGCACCGTGAAGCAGCGAGGATGGTGGTCGCGGCCGTAGTTGGTCTCCGAGAGCGCGCCCTGCGAGTAGGTCGTGCGGCCGAATTCGCCGCCCCAGACCACGAGGGTGTCGTCGAGCAGTCCGCGCTGCTTGAGATCGGTAAGCAGGCCAGCCGTGGCTTGGTCAGTGTCATTGCACTGTCCCTTGATGGCTCTGGGTAGGCCGCCGTGGTGGTCCCAGCCCATGTGGAAGAGCTGGACGAAACGCACATCGCGCTCGCAGAGACGACGGGCTAGCAGGCAATTGGAAGCGTACGAGCCCGGGCGCTTTACGTCGGGCCCGTAGAGGTCGAGCACGTGCTGCGGTTCCTTGGAGAGGTCGAGCAGGTCAGGCACGCTCGTCTGCATGCGGAAGGCCATCTCGTATTGCGAGATGCGGGTCTGAATCTCTGGGTCGCCTAGGATGCCGTGGCGCTGGTTGTTGAGGGCGGCGAGTTCATCGAGCTGTTCGCGTCGGACTTCGCGCGGGATACCTTCGGGGTCCTTTAGGAAGAGCACGCGCTCGCCTTTATTGCGGAGCTTCACCCCTTGGAGTTTGGACGGCAGGAAGCCGGCGCCCCAGAGGCGATCGTAGAGCGGTTGGTCGTCGGGACGACCGCTGCCGAAGGAGGTCATCACCACATAGGCGGGAAGGTCGGCGTTTTCGCTGCCGAGACCGTAGGCGGACCACGAGCCAATGCTTGGGCGGCCGGCCAGCTGACTACCCGTCTGCATGAAGGTGATGGCTGGGTCGTGGTTGATGGCCTCCGTGTGCATGGCACGGACGACGCACCATTCGTCGGCTTTCGAGGACATGTGCGGCATCAGTTCACTGAACCAGTTACCGGACTGGCCGTACTGCTTGAACTTGAAGATCGACGGAGCCACCGGGAAGTTCTTCTGCCCCGAGGTCATCGTCGTCAGGCGCTGTCCCTTACGGATAGATTCTGGGAGGTCCTTGCCGCGCATCGCTTCCAGTTGCGGCTTCGGGTCGAAAAGGTCCATCTGCGACGGAGCGCCGGACTGGAACAAGTAGATGATCCGTTTCGCCTTAGGTTTGAAGTTCGGGAAACCGAGCCCGGGGTTCGCCGCGAAGGCCGGTGTGCCTATCAGTGAACCCAATGCGGCGAGGCCGATGCCGCCAGCAGAGCCTTTGATGAAGGTGCGACGGGACAGCGCCATTTTGGTGGCATGATCCAGTCCGAGAAATTGACGGTCGTTGCAGTTCATTCGCGGGTGACGGTTTCGTCGAGGTTGAGAAGGATGTTGGCCGTGGCCGTCCAGGCGGCCAACTGATTACGGTCGAGGTCGGTGGCAGCCGGACTCGCGCCGGTGGCGAGAAGCTTCGGGGCGAGGGTGGCGTCGGCGGCATAAGTCGCGAGGCGCTTATCGAGACCCTTGCGCAGCACCGCGAGTTCCGCTGGCGTTGCGTCGCGGCGGACGACCTTGCGGAAGGTCCAGGCCAACTTAGCGTCGTTGTCGCCGGGCTGACGGAGAGATTGTTCAGCGAGCTTGCGGGCGGCTTCGACAAAAGTGACCTCGTTGAGGAGCGAGAGCGCCTGCATCGGCGTGTTGGAGCGTGAGCGCTTCACCGTGCAGACCTCGCGACCGGCGGAATCGAAGAGCAGCATCGTGGGTGGCGCCGCGGTGCGTTTCCAGATCGTATAGAGGGAGCGGCGCCAGAGGCCCTCACCGGTCTCTGCCTTGTAATTGCGCATATCGCCGTAGACGCTGGTCTCGTCCCAGACCGCTTCAGGCATGTAAGGCTTCACGCTGGGCCCTCCTTGCTTATCGACGAGCAGGCCAGCCGTCCAGAGGGCCTGGTCACGGATAACTTCGGCGGGAAGTCGGAAGCGCGGACCACGCGCCACGAGGCGATTATCGGGATCCTTCTCGAGCATCTCCGCCGTGACCGCCGCGCTGCGACGATAGGCCGAGCTGGTCATAATCAGTTTCTGCATCGCCTGCATGTCCCATTTACGGTCGACGAATTCGACGGCGAGCCAGTCGAGTAGTTCCGGATTGCTGGGCCATTCAGCCTGCGAACCGAAGTTCTCAGACGTCTTAACGAGTCCGATACCAAAGAATCTTTCCCAGGCGCGATTGACCCAGATGCGTCCGGTAAGAGGGTGCGTGCCGCTGACCAGCCAGCGGGCGAAGCCTAGGCGGTTATTGGGTTCGCCAGCAGGCATCGGGGGCAAAGCGCGGAAGAGGGCTCGCTCGACCTTCGGCCCGACCTTGTCGTACTCGCCGCGCAGGAGGACGAACGCGTCCCGCGGCTTCGGTAATTCTTTCATCACCATCACATTCACGGGGTCAGCCTGGGCGGCTTCGGACGCCATCTTGGCGGCGGCGACCTTAGCGGTGGCGACGGCGCGAGGGTGTTCGGGGCTGTCGGAGAAGAGTTTCTCGAGGGCCTTGAGGTCGGCCGGGGTGATTTGATCAGCAGGTTTGGCGACGAGGCGGCGGGCAGTTTCGGCGGCAGGGTCGGACTTCAGCGATAGCAGCTTCGGGTCATGACCGGAGGTGTTCAGGCGGAAGCGGCCGATACTATGGTTGGCGAACGACTCATGTCTCATCACCACTACCAGCTTGGCGCCAGTAGGAATCGTGGTGGGGGAGATCGTGAAGATCGCCTTACGCGGGACGCGGTTCTCGGGTAGATTGCCGCCGATGGCCCAGCCCACTTTATTATTATCGGCCTTCTTGCCCTTAGTCATTGGGGTCGGGGCGAGTTTGGCGATGCTCCAGCCGTCTTGATCGTAGTCTGTTTCCGCTTTGACCAAGGGGAGTGGCGTCGTCTTACCGTCGGTGGTCTTCAGGCGAATCTCGAAGGCGCTGAGCACGAAGTTTCCGTTGAAGGCGCGGCCGAGGCTTTTGCCCGGATGGGAGTCATCGGGCAGGGCTTCGAGGCGGATGGCGGTGAGCAAGCCGGGGGCGACGGTAGCTTCGACGGTGTAAGTCTCCTTGGCGGCGGTGCCGCCGGAGACGAGCCATGAGCCGTCATCGAGTCGCTTGAATTCGGCGTTCTCCTTGGCGGAAACTTTCTCATCGGACAAGGCCTGCCAAGCGACGCCTTCTTTGGAGAAAGCAGCGCGCTGGCGTTCGAGCCACTTCGCGAAGAGTTCGGGCTGTGCAGTCGGGATTGCCTTGAGAGCAGCTTCCGCGGCAGCGAGGGTGGCCGTCGTCTCGTCTATCTTCCGTTGCTGTTCGTCCGTCGGCAGCGAAAGGGTCGGATAAGTGTTACCTCCGCGGCGGGTCGTACCGGCGCCACCGAAGTCGCCGAGCACGCCGGATTCATCGTTGGAATTAAAATAGGCAAAGAACTGGTAGAACTCCTTCTGCGAGATTGGGTCGTATTTATGGTCGTGACAGCGGCAGCAGTTCATCGTCAGGCCCATCCAGGTGGAACCCGTGGTTTCAATACGGTCGATGACATTCTCAGCGAACCACTCTTCCACGATGCGGCCTCCTTCGCCGTTGAGGCGATGGTTGCGATGGAAGGCAGTGGCCACGATTTGGTCGCGGGTAGCGTGAGGAAGGAGGTCGCCGGCAAGTTGTTCGACCGTGAAAGCGTCGAACGGCTTATTGTCGTTGAAGGCCTTGATCACCCAGTCGCGGTAGGGCCACATCGTCCGCTGGGTATCGCTTTGGAATCCGTTGGAATCGGCGTAGCGGGCGAAGTCGAGCCACTGCATTGCCATGTTCTCGCCGTAGTGAGGTGAGGCCATCAGCCGATCGAGAGCCTTGGACCAGGTATCGGCTGACGTATCGGCCAAGAAGGCCTGCAAGTCGGCGTCGGAAGGGGGTAAGCCGGTCAGGTCGAGGGCGGCGCGGCGGAGTAGCGTCGCCTTAGGGGCATCGGCGTTGGGCTTGAGTCCCTTGGCGGTGAGGCCTTGAGCGAGGAAAGCATCGATGGCGTTGCCGCCGGCAGGAATGCTCGGGACGGCCGGTTTAACCGGCGGCTGGAAAGCCCAGTGGCCTTGGTATTCGGCACCTTCCTTTATCCAACGCTCGACCAGAGCGATCTGGTCCTTGGTGAGCACCTTGTGGAACTCTGCCGGCGGCATATGGTCATCGGTGTCCTTCGTCAGCAGGCGCTTCATCACCTGACTCTTTTCCGGATGGCCAGGCAAGATGGCGGCTTCGCCTGATTTTCCGCCTTTGCGAGCGGCGTCTAGTGAATCAAGGCGTAGCTTACCCTTTACCTTATTCTCATCGGGGCCGTGGCAGGCGTAACAGGTGTCGGAGAAGATCGGACGGATGTCGCGGTTGAACTGGATGCGCTCGGCTGAGGCCGATGAAGCAAAGAGCAGGGTGCCAGCGACGGCGAGAAGGGAAAGGGGGAGGCGCATGGGGCTTGCGATGGGAGACAATTAAGACCCTCGCTGGGGCATAGCAATTAGCAGTTAATAAAAAACCCCTCTAACGAGGGGTTTTGAAGCCGGGCTGCCGAGTTGCTTATTTCGAATCGATGACCTTGAGCGAGAGATTCCGGAAACCGACCGGATCGCTGTGTCCGGCAAAGCCGAAGTAGCCGTGGGTGTTGTCTTTACCTGGGTGGGCGCTCTTACCCATCACCGTGGTCATATCGACTTTTGAAAGATCAGCGTCGAGAATGATATAACCGTTGAGTTCGACCTTGATGGTCGAACCGACGACGGTGGTTTCCTGGAAGTTCCATTCGCCGATTTCGCGTTGGTAGCCGCGCTGGGCGGCGACCATGCCGTAAGCCGAGCCGTGGACCTGTCGGGGGTCGAGCTTGCCCTTCACCTTGTCGTAGTTGTCATCAAGCACCTGAAGTTCGCACATGCCGACGTAGGCCGTATTGCCTTTACCGGGGAAGCGGATGCAGAAGCCATTGTTGCCGCCGACGGGGATCTTGATCTCGGAGCGGACGGAGAAGTCCGTCAGGTCTTCCTTGTAGTAGAGGTTGCCGCCCTTCTTCGGCTTGCAGAAGATCGCGCCGTCGATGATCTCGTATTCATCGAGGGCACCGCGCCAATCGGATAGGTCCTTACCATCGAAGATGGACTTAAAGCCAGTCTTGCCGTGAGAAGCTAGGATTTGGTTAGCTTCGGCACCGCCGATTTCGCGGATAGCGATATTACGCCACTTGATCTGGGCGCCGTGGGTCTGGAGGCAGATCGGGCCCTTGGCCGGGATGGCCGACTTGCGGTCGTAGTAGTTCTCAAGGATGGCGTGGTCGACGGTCTGCTTGCCGTTAAGCCAGACGCTCACGCGGGAGCCGACCATGAGGATGCGCATCGTGTTCCATTCGCCGGCGGGCTTGTCAGCCAGGACCAGCGGATCTTTACCGGGTTTGCCGGGGGAATTATTCCATAGGGCGCCGGAGCCGAGCTGTGCGTTATGCTTGAACGCCTTTTCATCGGTCGGGTCCCAGATCTGGACCTGAGGGACTGCGCGGAGGTAGACGCCCGAGTCACCTTTAGGGGCCATGTTGTATTCAAGCACCAGTTCGATGTCGCCGTAGTCCTTGTCGGTCGTAGCGTAAGCGCCCGTACCCGGATTCACCAGTTCGCCATCCTTGACGGACCAATGTTGCGGGAATTCGTCGCGCATCTTCTTCAGGACGGCGTCCTTCTTCTCGCCAGTTTGCTTGCCGACGGAATGGGGATTGTAGCCATGCCAACCAGCAAGGTCCTTGCCGTTGAAGAGCGGGGTGAAGCCGGCGGGAGGGGAATCCGCAAAGAGAGCGGAAGCCGCGACGGCGAGGAGGGTGGTGAGGAGACGCATAGATCGAGGAAGGGAGGACAGGAGGGCCTGAGGGCAGGAGGGTTTAGAGGGGCTCGAG
>CALQQQ010000041.1 GCA_943332745.1 Opitutus sp. GAS368
AACGGGCCACTTCCTGGGCACGGATGAAGCGGCCGTCGAGGGCGGGGTCATCGAAGGAGGGGCGATAAGAGCGGCTGCTCTTGGTCACGGGGAAGCCGG
This sequence comes from Opitutus sp. GAS368, assembly GCA_943332745.1. The sequence goes on from CALQQQ010000041.1 coordinate 100, forward strand.
CTCGGGCGAATAGCTGGAGAGTGGCCTCTTCCAGGCTGCCCTTGGGTAGACCAAGCATCAATTTGGCGACTTCCTGACTCATTAGACCATGGAGGAAGCCCACCCTACGCCCCGCCGCAAGCATTAAGGGATTGACTAAGAACCCCCCAGAAATGACCCTTTTTAACCACAATCTTATGCAGCGCTCTCTGCTCCTTCTCGCTCTTGCCGCTTCCTTCGTCGGCTGCAAAACCGTCGCCAAGAACGCCCCTGCCCCCGTCGCCGGCGCCCCCGAAGCCACGCGCTTCTCCTGGCAGAAGGACACCCTGCAGGCCGATGCCGCTCCTGACGCCACTCGTGTGAGCGTGAAGTCCCTCCGCGCCGACCTTTCGCTCCTTGAGCTCTCGCCAATCGAAAAACGTGATCCGGGCGCCAAGCTTCAGCTGACCAAGGCTGGCCACAACTTCATCGTCGAAATCATCAAGGCCGACGACAAGTCCGCCGTGGTGTCCATCGTCCCTGGGCAGGCCTCCGTCCCCGAAGTCCGTGCCGGCGACGAGCTCGGCTTTGCTGTCTTGGCTCAGTAAGCGCGAACCTGGGCGTCACACCCCGGGACAGAAGGACCCGCTTGCCCACCGCTGCGGGTCTTTTTATGCCCAAATCTCAGGAAAATCACCGATAAACCCCACTTTTGCCTCCGCCGTTGACCCTTCTGGATGGCACGGCTACTGCTCGAAATCCGCGTTAGCCGATGTCCGCCTCCTCACCAAGCACCCGACTGGGTACCGCCCTGCGTAAGCTCCTCACGGTGCTCTGCGGTGTCGCCCTATTCCTAGTCGTGGTCGGTTTCCTGGGGGTCTGGGCTTTGGGTCGTTTTTCACCCAAGTTACTCGACACCACCCTTGCGACCAAGTCCGGCGCCCATCTGGCGGTGGCTGCGAACGACACCAACCTGTTCGCCGGTCGTATCGCCTACGAAGGCCTGACGATCACCAATCCGACGCGCTGGACCGAAAAAGAGTTCCTCAAGGTTCGTCGACTCGTGGTCGACCTCGACCTGCTGACTTTCTTCGAAGGTGGTAGCCAGATAGTCAACGCCGCGGAGCTCGACATCGAGCACCTGACCATCGTCGGTAAGGCTGACTTCTTGGCGGACAACAACGCGAAGGATATCTTCAACGGCCTCCGTGCCGCCACCTCGACCGGGTCACCCCGTCCGGCGCCCGGACCGACTGGGCCTAAAAAACCCTTCCTCATCAAGCACCTCCGCGTCCGCGTCGACCGCATCACAGTCATCTCCGGCGACGGCACCGCCCAGCGCAAAGTGGTCGTCGACCAGCCCTTCGGCTACGTGTTCGAGGCCCGCGACATCACGGAACGTAATTTCGACGAAAAAGTCTCCCGGCCGATGGGGACGAAGGCGGTGCAGACGGCCGCCCAGCGGCAGCCAGAACTCCTGCTCGACCTCGCCCGCGAGCGCGTGCGCAAATCCGTTACCGAGAAACTCCTCGGCGAAAAATAATCTTATGACCGAACCTGTCTCTTCTTCCGAACCCAACCAGCCTGACGTGGCGACTCGCATCGCCGAGCTCGAAGGCCAAGTCGCGTTGCTCAAGGACACGGTGTTGCGCAGCAACGCTGACCAGCAGAACCAGCAGCGCCGTCACCATCGCGAGGGTATCGAGCTCCGCAAGTTCGCGACGGCAGGTCTGCTCGAGGACCTGCTCCCCGCCCTCGATTCCCTCAGCCTCGGGCTCGACTCGGCCGCGAAGCAGACCGACGGCCGCGCCGTCGCCGAAGGCTTCCGCATGGCGGTCAGCCAGCTCCGCTCGATTCTCTCGGGCCAAGGGCTGGTCGAAATCAGCCCGGTGGGCCAGCCCTTTGACCCTTCCCGCCATGAGGCCGTGGGCTCCGAGCCTAGTGCCGACATCGCCGAAGGCACCGTACTCCGCGTCGCCCGCTCCGGCTGGTTACTCCATGACCGCGTCGTCCGCCCGGCGGCAGTCTTTGTCTCCGCCGGCGCCGCCAAGTAAACGCGACCGATGGCTGACGAATATTACACCCTGCTGGGCATCGCGAAGTCTGCGTCCGCCGATGAGCTCAAGAAGGCCTATCGCAAGAAGGCGATGGAGTTTCACCCGGACCGCAATCCGGGCAACAAGGAGGCCGAGGAGAAATTCAAGAAGGTCTCCCGCGCTTACGAGATCCTCAGCGATGAAGCCAAGCGTAAGCTCTACGACCAACACGGCGAAGCGGCCTTCGACCCCAATATGGGCGGCGGTGCCAGCCGCGGTCCCGCTGGCGGCGGTTTCCGCGGCGCCGACCCGCGCGACATCTTCGAACAGATGTTCGGCGGTGGTGGCGGTGGCTTCGGCGATATGTTCAGCGGCGGCGGCGCCCAAAAACCTGACAACGCCGGCGAGGATCTCCGCGTCGACCTGAAGATCACGCTTGAAGAGGCCGCCGAAGGCGTCGAACGCAAGATCCCCTATCGCAAGCACGTCGCCTGCGCGAAGTGTTCTGGCTCCGGCGCCGAAGCCGGCGCCAAGAAGACCCGCTGCCCGACGTGCCACGGCCATGGCCAAGTCGTCCGCTCCCAGGGATTCTTCTCGATGAAGCAGACCTGCCCGAGCTGCGCCGGCGAAGGCGAACGCATCGACAAGCCTTGCAAGTCCTGCTCCGGCGAGGGCCGCATGGTCGCCGAATCCAACGTCAGCCTGCGCATCCCGCCTGGCGTCGACACGGGCACGAAACTGCGCTCGACCGGCAATGGGTCCGCGGGCCGTCGCGGCGCCTCCGCCGGCGACCTCTACGTCTACATCACGGTCAACGAACACGAGCTCTTTGAACGTGATGGCGATGACCTCGCCTGCAGCGTGCCGGTGAAGTTCTCGATCGCAGCCTTGGGCGGCAAGATCGTCGTCCCGAAGCTCAAGGGGAAGACCAACCTCAACATTCCCGCGGGCACCCAGGGTGGCACGATCTTCCGTCTGCGCGGCGAAGGCATGCCTCCGCTCCGCGGTTCGACCTCCGGCGACTTGTTGGTGCGCGTCGACATCGATGTACCCAAGAAGATGACCGATAAGGAAAAGGAAGCCCTCAAGGCCTACGCCGCCGCCTGCGGCGACGAAGCCGCCCCGGTCTCCGAATCCTGGCGCTCGAAGTTCAAGAAGTTCTTCCCTTAACCCCCTTGCCCGACGGGGGTCGGGTCGTAAGGTGAACCCATGCCGCGCGACCCCGGCCAGACCGACCGATTAATCCGCCGTCTCCGCTGGGACGAGCTGGATCGGTCATGGTTACTCCGTTTCGCGGAGTTCGCGCGCGACGAGGACCTCGCTGGTCTCGGCCTCGCGCAACGACCCCTGCGCACGGGTGATCCGTCGGCCGCCTTGCTCGCGGGCGGCGCCCGTGCCCGCGCTCGGGTCGTCGCCCGTCGCCCGATGGTCCTCGCCGGCCTCGGCCTGCTGGATGTGGTCTTCGCCGCCTACGGCGGGCGCTGCCACGCCAAGCCGCTTGCCTACGACGGCCAGTTCGTGCCCGCCGGCACCGCGGTGGCCGAAGTGGAAGGCCCCGCCGCCGAACTGCTGACCGCCGAGCGGATCCTGCTAAATTTCCTCCAGCGTCTCTGCGGCGTGGCGACGCACACCCGCGAGCACGTCCTCGCTTTGAGTTCCTCGCCGACGAAGTTACTCGATACGCGCAAGACGACGCCCGGCTTTCGCATGCTCGAGAAATATGCGGTTGGCCAAGGCGGCGGCTACAACCACCGGCTCGGGCTCTTCGACCGCATCATGGTGAAGGATAATCATCTGGCCGCGGGCGGCGCGACGGTTGGCGAACGGATCACGAAGATGGTTCGCCGCGCACGTGAAAGTCGCTCCGACCTACTCGTGGAAGTCGAAGTCGACCGGCTGGACCAGATCGCGCCGGTCCTCGCCGCGGGCGCGGACATCGTCCTGCTCGACAACTTCCCGCTCGCCGATCTCCGCGAAGCCATCCCGGCCCTCCGCGGCCTGGCTTGGTCCGAAGTCAGCGGTGGCGTCAGTCTGGAATCTCTTCCGCTCATCGGTGCGCTCGCGCCAGATTTCGTCTCCAGCGGTGGTCTCACGCACGCCGCACCCTGGTGCGACCTCGGCCTCGACTGGCTCTAACGACATGGCCGCTCTCGATAGCAGTATCCTCCTCGCGTTCCTCGAGGCCGACGGCGAGCCGGTGAGCGGTGACCGCCTTGCGAAGGAGCTCGGCGTCTCTCGCGTCGCGATTTGGAGCCGACTCGAACGCCTCCGCGCCGACGGCTTCACCTTCAAGGCTTCGACCCGTAAGGGCTACGAGCTGAAGTCGGTCCCGCGTGAAATCAACACGGCGTTGCTCGACGCCCATTTGCGCCGGCTCAAGGTCGCGCCCTCCGTCGAACTACTCACCGAGGTCGATAGCACGAACTCCGAGGCCGAACGCCGTCTCGCGGCCGGTCAGGAGGCGCCGTTCGCGGTCCTTGCCCGTTCACAACGCGCGGGCCGCGGCCGTCTTGGCCGCAAGTGGCACAGTGCCCAGTCCGGCAATCTCTACCTGTCTCTCGCTTTCCGTCCGTTCATCCCACCGGAGCGGCTCAAGCCATTTACGCTCTGGATGGGCCTCGCGCTTTGCTCGCACGTCGAGCGGTCGCTCGGCCTCAAGCTCGGCCTGAAGTGGCCGAACGACCTGCAGTCAGCCGACGGACGCAAGGTCGCCGGCATGCTCACCGAAGCGCGCCTCGATGCCGATTCCGTCCGCGAGCTCGTCTTTGGCCTCGGCCTCAATCTGACTGGCCAGCCGAAGGACTTCCCTACCGAGATCCGTGCCACCGCGGGCTCGCTCGAAGCGGCACTCGGCGCACCGCTCGACGTTAATCGTGAGGCCGCCGCCGTCATCGCCGCGCTCTTCCACGCCTGGGAGCAGTTTGAGGAGGGCACTTGGTCGCGTTCGTTCCGCAAACTTTGGGCGTCCCACGATGTTCTTGCCGGTAAGTCCGTCCGGGTCGGCCTGCGCGGCGATCCGGTCGCGGGTATCGTCGACGGCATCGACGAAGAGGGCTCCTTAATCCTTCGTACCGGCGGCGGCCGTAAGACCATCGTTTCCTCCGGCGAGGTCACGCTGCGTAAGCCCTGAGCGCTTGCGCCGCCCTCACCCCTTCCCACCATCTCACCTGTGTCCCTCTTCTGTCTCGATGTCGGCAACACGCACGCGCATTGGGGCGTCGTGGATGGACGGCAGCTGCTCGCCCATGGCGAGCTGTCTACCGCTTCGCTCGACACGGCGTCATTGAACGCGCTGCTCGCCGCCCATCCGACGAAGGGTATCGCACTCGCGAGCGTCGTCCCGAAGGTGACCGCGGCGATCTCGCCGGCGCTCCTGAGCAGCGGCCGGCCGTTCTATCATCTGCGTCACGATAACGTACAAGGCCTGGCCTTCGATTATCCGAAGCCGGCCGAGGTCGGCCAGGATCGTCTTGCGGATTGCGTGGGCGCTCAGCTCGTCGCGGGTGCGCCCGCGGTCATCATCGGCATGGGCACGGCCACCACGGTCGACATCCTCACCGAGCGTGGCTACGCCGGCGGCATCATCGCCCCGGGCCTCGGCGTGATGACGCAGTACCTCCACGAGCGGACGGCGCTGCTCCCGGCCCTTGATCCCGCTTCGTTGCTCGGCGGACCGGCGATTGGTAAATCGACCGTCGACGCGATGCGCGCCGGCTGCGCTCTCGGCTTCGCCGGCATGATCGGCGCCTTGCTCGACGGCGTGTGTGCCGAACTTGTCCGCCAAGGTTCGCCGATGCCTAAGGTAATTGTCACCGGTGGCGCCGCCGTCTTTCTGCCCGCCTCCTGGCAGACGCGCGTGACGCATGAGCCGCACTTGACCCTGCTCGGCCTGGCTGAAGCCCACCGCCGCCATTTCGTATGAGCGAACCTGATCCCTTGGCGAAGCTCCGTCGCTTCGTCCCCCTCCTCGCGGTGGTTATCGTCCTCCAGGCTGGCTTCCTCGTGTACGCCCTGTTCGCGCAGAAGCTCCCGAAGGTCTGGCCGTTGGTGGTCGGCGACCTCGTCTTCTCGGGCGTCCTGCTCTTCGTGCTCTGGCGGTTCCTGGTCCGCCGGCGAGGTTAGGCTTTAATCAGCTTCAAGAGCTCCTTGCGGCGGGCCCTGATCTCGCGGCAGCCGGCCTTGGCCAGGCGGTCGGTCGAGAAGGCCTCGACGGTCAGGCTGGCGACGGCCGTACCGTAGACCATGGCCTGCTTGAGGGTCGCGAAGTCGGTTGCCCCAGCCGAGGCCAGGTAGCCCAAGAGGGCCCCCGCGAAGCTGTCGCCAGCCCCGGTGGGGTCGCGGAGTTCGGTCACGGGGTAGGCAGGGAGCATAAAGAGGCCTTCTTCGTGAAAGAGGACCGCCCCGTGTTCACCCTTCTTGATGATGACGGTCTTGCAGCCGTGCTTACGCAGCGCATGGCCAGCGACGATCACGTTAGCTTCGCCGGTGAGCTTGGCCGACTCGGTATCGTTGACGACGAGTAGGTCGGCCCGGCGCATGACTTCGCCGAGTTTCTCCCGCTGCGTCTCAATCCAGATATCAATGGTATCGGCGAGTACGTAGCGAGGTGCGGTGAGCTGGTTGAGGACTTCGAGCTGCAGGTCAGGTCGGATATTACCGAGCATCACGAACGGCGAGGCGCGGTGCGCGTCGGGCAGCTTCGGCTTGAAGTGTTCGAAGACGTTGAGCTGCAGGTCCTCGGTATCGCGGCGGTTGTAGTTCTCGTGGTAGCGTCCGCGCCAGAAGAACGTCCGACCAGACGAATCCGTGAGCAGGCCGTCGAGGTCGATGCCGCGCTTGGCGAGCTTGTTGCGATCGCGATCGCGGAAGTCATGACCGACCACACCCACGATACGGGGCGGCGCGAAGTAGCTCGCGGCGAGACACGCGTACGAAGCGCTGCCGCCGAGGATACGTTCGCCCTTGTCGTGCGGCGTGACGATACTGTCGTAGGCGACGGAGCCGACGACGAGGACGGGGTCGGCCTCACGGCCCTTGTTCTTGATGCGGGTGGGAGTGGTCATGAAAAGAGGTCGGGTCGCACGTCACGCAGACGGTAGAGTGCGAGGAGGGCGAGCGAATGCTGGGCGGAGTTGGCGAGGGCCTGCGCGAGCGCGGCCTTGGGGCTGACGGCGAGAACCTGGATTTCCTCGTGTTCATCCGGGGTACGCTGGCCCGCAGGGCGCACGCCTTCCAGGAGCACGAAATGGCAGCGATTGGCCTGAATGGCGGGGTTCGGCGCGCAGGTTCCGAGTAGGCGGGCGCGGCCTCCGGTGAAGCCGGTTTCCTCCTCGGTCTCACGGACGGCGGCGAGCAGCGGATCCTCGCCGGGCTCGATGATGCCGCCCGGCGCTTCGGTAGAAAGGTCGCGCGTACCAAAACGATATTGGCGGACCATCACGAGGCGGCCGTCGTCGGTGAGCGGGAGTGCGAGCACCCAGTCGCCGGAGCGGAGCACAAAGAAATCACCCTCTCGTTGATCGAGAGGGTGATGACAGTGTTCCTTGTAAACCCGGAAAACCCTGCAGTCGGCGTGGAGCTCTTCGTGCTGGACGGTCCAGCGAGAGGGCGCCGACATGCGCGAGCTTACTTGGTCTTCAGCTTCTGGCCGATGCGGAGCTTGGTAGCGTCGACACCAGGGTTGAGATCCTGGATGGCCTTGAGAGAGATACCGGCCTTCTTGGCGATCGAGCTGAGGGTCTCACCCTTGGCGACGGCATGTTCGCCGGGGCCTGCAGGAGTGGCGGACTTACCGTTGGCGGCAGCCGGCTTGGTGGCGACCTTCTGGAGAGCAGCAATCTGTTCGGCGAGAGCCTTTTCGTTGGCTTCGGTCGACTGCTTGGTGGCAGCGAGGTCGGCGGCAATGGCCTGGACGTCAGCGCTGTTGGCCTTGGCGGCGAGGGCGGCGCCGAGTTCGGCGACGCTGGTCTTGGCGGCAGCGGCTTCATCGCCAGCGGCCTGGGCAGCGCCCTTGGCCTTAAGGCCGAGCACGAGGCCGGCGGCGCCGAGAGCGAAACCGAGGATACCCACGATGAGCGGGAGCTTGGATTCAGAAGAGGAGGGAGAGATGCTGTCGTTTTCCATGTGTAGGAGGTGTTTTGCGGGTTGGAACAGTTGGAGATTAGCAGTTTGACAAGGACGGCAACACAAAATCAGACTGTTTCTTCGGGTACCGGGCAGTATCTCAATTGGTAGAGTCCCTGCTTTGGGAGCAGGGTGTTGCAGGTTCAAGTCCTGTCT
>CALQQQ010000042.1 GCA_943332745.1 Opitutus sp. GAS368
AGAATACTCGCTTCTCCGACGAGTCCGTGCCTTACCTGAAGGCCAAGGGCATCGGCGTCATGAATGCCGGCCCCTTCAGCGCCCGTCTGTTCACCAACGCCCCGCTCCCGGCCTGGCTCAAGGAGCCGGAGGAAGTGAAGGCCGCCGCCCGCGCCGCCGCCGCCCATTGCGCTGCCAAGGGTAGCGACATCGCCAAGATCGCCTTGCAGTTCTCGCTCCTGCACCCCGACATCACCACGACGGTCTCGGGCAGCGCCAATCCGGTCAACATCCGCAACTGGGCCAAGTGGGCCGCGGAACCGATCGACCAGCAACTCCTCGCCGAAGTCCACGCGATCTTCGCCCCGGTCAAGAACCTCGGGCACCTCGAAGGGCTGAAGGAAAACAACTGAGCCAATGAAAGCTATCCGTCTCGACCAGCCGCAACAGTTCACGCGCATCGATATCCCTGAGCCGCCCGCGCCCGCGGCGGGCGAAGCGGTCGTCCGCGTCCACCGCATCGGCATCTGCGGCACGGATTACGGAGGTTACCTCGGCAAGATGCCGTTTTATTCTTACCCGCGTATCCCCGGCCATGAACTCGGCGTCGAGGTCCTCGCGGTCGGCCCGGGCGTCACCAACGTGAAGCCGGGCGACCGCTGTTCGGTCGAGCCCTACCTCAATTGCCAGACGTGCTATAGCTGCCGCCGCGGTTTCACGAACTGCTGCGAGAACCACCAGACGCTCGGCGTGATGTGCGATGGCGGCATGGCCGAGAAATTTCTGCTCCCGGCCCGCAAGCTGCATATCTCCACCAAGCTTTCCTACGACCAGCTCGCGCTCGTCGAGACGCTCGCCATCGGTTGCCACGCCGTAGATCGAGCCGCGCCCAAGGCCGGTGAGACGGTCCTCGTCATCGGCGCCGGCCCGATCGGCCTCTCGGCCGTCGAGTTCGTCAAGGTCTCCGGCGCGAAGTGCGTCGTGATGGACATGAACGCCGACCGCCTGAAGTTCTGCGTCGATGTCATGAAGGTGGACGGCGTCATCCAGGCCAAGGGCGACGGCTCCGAAGTCGCTGCGCTCGCCGCCCTCTCGAACGGCCAGCTAGCCGACGTGGTCATCGACGCCACGGGCAGCAACAAATCGATGGTCGCCTGCTTCGCCTACGCGGCCTTCGCCGCGCGCGTGGTCTATGTCGGCATCACGCAGCAGGATCTGACCTTCCCGCATGCCCCGCACCTGCATCGCCGCGAGCTGACCCTCATGGCCAGCCGTAACGCGCTTTCCAAGGACTTCGCCCGCATTATCAAGCTGATTGAAGACGGCGTGATCGACACGAAGCCCTGGATCACCCACCACGCGAAGTTCGATGACCTGATTGCGACCTTCCCGAATTGGCTCAAGCCGGAGTCCGGCGTGATCAAGGCGATCGTCGACGTGGTCTAACGGCATGCGCCTCGACGCCCACCAGCACTTCTGGTCCTACGACGCGGCGCAATACCCGTGGATCCCGCTGGGTTCCCCGCTGCACCGCAGCTGGCTGCCCGATGATCTGGCCGCCTTGCAGCAGCCGCTCGGCTTCGACGGCTCGATTGCTGTGCAGGCCCGTCAGGTGGTCGGCGAATCCGACTGGCTCCTCGGCCTCGCGGACAAGCATGCGAATGTGAAAGGCGTCGTCGGCTGGGTCGACCTGCGCTCCGATCGCGTCGAAGCCGACCTCGCCCGCCTCGCCGCGCACCCGAAATTCGTCGGCGTCCGTCATGTCGTCCAGGAAGAGCCCGACGACGACTTCATGCTCGGGCAGGATTTCCAGCGCGGCATCGCAAAGCTCCAGGCTCATGGCCTGACTTACGACATCCTAATTTTCCCCAAGCAGCTCGAGGCCGCCATCCGCCTGGCCGAAATCTTCCCGCTCCAGCCCTTCGTCCTCGATCACATCGCCAAGCCGTCCATCAAGGACGGCACAATCGAGCCCTGGAAGTCGCAGCTCCGCCGCCTGGCGAAGTTGCCGAACGTCCACTGCAAGGTCTCCGGTATGCTGACCGAGGCCGACCATCAGAATTGGAAAGCCGATCAGTTCCGCCCCTATCTCGACTCCGTATTCGAAGCCTTTGGCCCGTCGCGCCTGATGTACGGTTCCGATTGGCCGGTGTGCCTCTTTGCTGGTAGTTATGAGCAGAGTTTTCGGTTGGTCGATGACTACTCCCGCGGTCTAACCGAAGCCGAGCGCGACGGACTCTTTGGCGCCAACTGTCACCAGTTCTACTTCCGTCGCTAACCTTAGCGGATGTCGGTGAGCTTTACTGGTTTGAAGAGCCAGCCCTTGGCTTCCATGTCGACGTTCGGCACCTCCGCATTCCCTTTGGCAATTTCGGCAGGGAGTGGGATATCGGCGAAGCGCACGAGCTTGAGGCCAGTACCTTTACCGGCGGTATCGGCCACCTCGAAGAAAAGGTAGGCGTTGAAAAGCCCACCGGGCGTCTCACCGATGACAATCTCGATGGGTATGCTTTGTCCAGCGGTCGCATTGAGCCATGGGCCGCAGCGCAGCGGCCGGCCGAGCTTGGTCGGTTTGGTTTCTTCGTATTTCTGCTTACCGAAGTCCGGGTAGATGTTGTTGCCGCCCGTGATGGGCTGCTCGTAGCCGGAATCTAAGACGACCCGGCCCCCCCATCGTACGCACAGGAAGTCATCGCCCATGCCCACGAATCGAAACCGGGCGGTTTGGGGCATCTTCACCGCACCTTTATAGTGGGTGATCCAGCGCGAAGGCTTGACGGTCTTTTCCACCCCATAGGCCTTTGGCCCAACGTCTGCAGGTATGATCGGGATGAATATTTGCGCGGCCCACAGCGTATCCGGCGCCCGATATTTATCCGCGAGCGAGGATACCCCCCATCGCCTTGTAATCAGAAACTCCCTCACCTCTTTGCGGTAAGCCTCAATAGCGGGGCCGTTCGACTTCGCTCCTCCATTTAGCGGGTCTCCCATGGCGGCGGTCGGCTTGCCGTCCTTGGTTTGTTTGAAGTCGTAGAAAGTTCCGACGATGCCAAAGTTTTCCCCGCTACCGCCCTTCATCCCAAAGATGGAGACAAAGTTCTTCCCACCGCCAACCCCGGCGCCCTTACCGCTCCCGATGCCGCCGCCGGAGCCACCGCCGAAACCCTTCGAACTGCCCCCGCCGATGGCACCGGCGATCGCCAAGGGATTCGCCATACTGGGCAAACTGCTGACCGACATCGTGGCGTTAGTATTTTTGCTCGTAATCCGCGAGTTGGTCTTGGTCAGGGACTTGATGTTCTTAGGCTGGAGCTTCGTCTTATATTCCTTGGCCTTGGGGCCGCCGCTACCGCCACCTGCTCCGGTCGCGAAGGAGTTTGGGTCTTTCTTGCCCGTAATGTCGGTGACGGTGGAGATGACCCAGACCACGGCGATGGCGACGAGGATGCCATGGATGAGGACCGAGAGTGCCAAGCCTTCCCCGCCCAGTCGTTGCCAGAGAGTACGAGTAGGTCGATGGAGCGGCGCCGAGGGAGGCGCCGGTTCCGAGTTGTCCGGGGGTGAGGACATGGGGTTGTATTGCACCGCAAACCTACGGGCGTTCAACTGTAAAGGCGTCCGGTTCAGCACGGCCCAGCCCCCAAACCATCACTTCCCCCTGCTCTTGCCCCGAGGCCCTCCGCCTGTATCTTAAAGAGATGGATTCCCGGCTTCACGACCTCGAAGAACGTCTGACCTTTCTGCAGCGCCATGTGGAGCAGCAAGACCGGGTCATCCTCGAGCTTTCCCGTGAGGTCTCGAAGCTCTCCGACCGTCTGGCCCGCACCGAAGCCAAGCTCTCCCAGTCCGCCGACGCTGGCGACCAGGCTCCGCCCGCCGACGAACGGCCGCCGCACTGGTAAGTCGGACGATGTGTGGCCGCGTCACCCAGTTTTCCCGTTGGGAGGAGATCGTGAAGAGCCTCGGTGCTCCGACGGCCGAGGTCTCCCCGCGTTATAACATCTCGCCGGGCACGCCGTTGGTCTCCGTCCGCCGCGAGCAAGGCGTCCTCCGCACCGAGGCCTTGCCTTGGGGCTACGTCCCGGCTTGGGCTCCGGCCGACGAACAGGAAGGCCACGCCAACGCCCGCGCTGAAGGCATCTTCGACCGCCCGACGTTCCGTGACTCCGCCCGCCACCGCCGCTGTCTCATCCCGATCGACGGTTACTACGAATGGAAGACGGAAGGGAAGCTGAAGTCGCCGTACTATTTCCGCGCGGCTGATGGCGGCCCGCTCGCGGTGGCAGGCCTCTGGTCGCTCCACCTCGCCGCCGATGGCACGCATCGCCGTACGCTCTGCCTGGTGACGGTCGCGCCGAATCGCGAAGCCGGCGAAGTCCATTCGCGCATGCCTGTCGTGCTCGTCGGCGCCGATCGTCACACCTGGCTCTCCGAGAAGGCTTTCGACGTCCAGGATTTCGCGCGTCTCGCCGTGACCGCACCCGATCGGGCGTTGGCGATGCACCGCGTGTCGCCCGACGTCAACCGGGTCGCGATCGACGTCGAACGGCTGGTGCAGCCTCTGGTCGGCGCGATGGACCAGCCGGACTTCTTCGGGGATTTGCTTGGCTAATGGGACGTTTTTCGACAGACCTCTGGCATGGCTGAACCGTTGCACACCCCAAAGACCGTGGAGAAGCCGTGGGGGCGTGAAGTCTGGTTTGCTGACCAATCCGCTTACGCCGGTAAGATCCTCGAGGTGAAGAAGGGTTTCCGGCTGAGCCTCCAATACCACGAACGCAAGACAGAGACGCTCTATCTGGTTTCTGGTAAGATGGTCCTGACGTTTCGAGCTGTCGCACCCGGCGAGACGCCCACGGCCTTGCTCGTTACGCCCGCCGATCAGTATGATTGGCTCCCTGGACAGACGGTCCACATTCCGGTCCGGACCATCCACCGCTTCGAAGCCCTCGAAGACAGCGTCCTGATCGAGTCTTCCACGCCTGACCTGACTGACGTCGTCCGCCTGCAGGATGACTTCTCGCGCCCGGCTCGCGACTGACCTTTCTATTCCTATGCGTAAAGTTTTGGCTTTTGACCTTGGTGGCACGAAATTCGCCTTCGGCGTCGTCAACCAGGACGGCACCGTCCTCGGTTCCGGCCGCGTCGAGACCTTCGCCGAAAAGGGCCCGCAGCAAGCCTGCGAACGCGTGGCCGAGGCCGCCCACCAGCTCCTCGCCGAACTGAAGCTGAAGCCCGTCGACTTCGTCGCCATCGGCGTCGCCTCGCCCGGCCCGCTCGATATCGCCCGCGGCTGCGTCGACGGCTCGCCTAATCTTCCCGGCTGGACCGGTTTCTCGATCACGGACTTCCTGAGCGATTCTTTCGGCGGGCTGCCTGCGCGTATCGACAACGATTGCAACGCGGCCGCTCTCGGCGAATACCGCTTCGGCGCCGGCAAGGGCAAGAAGAACGTCGTCTACATCACGGTCTCCACCGGCATCGGCGGCGGCGCGGTTATCGACGGGCGCCTCATGCGCGGCTCCAACGGCAACGCGGCTGAACTCGGCCACATTCCCTTGACGATGGACGGCCCTCGCTGCGGCTGCGGTAATCCCGGCTGCTGGGAAGTCTACGCCTCCGGCACCGCCATCGCGCGCCGCACACGCGAAGCCCTCGCCGCGGGCCGCCCTTCGAGTATCGTCAAGTTCGCCGGGAGCATCGACCAGGTCACGACGCATCATCTTTTCCAGGCGATGGCCGAAGGCGACGCGCTCGCCAAGGAGATCTGGGCGGAGTCCATCAACTACCTCGGCCGCGGGCTCGGCGCGGTGATCAATACTTTTAACCCGGACGTGATTGTGGTCGGCGGTGGCGTGACCGCAGCCGGTGATGCGCTCTTCATCCCGATGCGCAAGAGCGCCAGCAACTACGCCTTCCCGCGCCTCTCGGCGGTCTGCGCGATCGTTCCCGCTGGCCTAGGCGGCAACGTCGGCGTCGTCGGCGCCGCGGCCTGCGCCTTCGAGCACGTTAGCTGAACCCTTCGGTCGTCGTGATGCGCGTCTCCGTCGTCATCCCGGCGTTCAACGAAGAAAAACTCTTGCCCGCGACGCTCGCGGCTATCCGCGGAGCGGCCATCGCTTTTGAGCAGCGTGGCTGGAGCTGGGAATGCGTGGTCTGCGACAACAACTCCACCGATGGCACCGCCGCCTGCGCTCGTACCGCCGGAGCGACTGTCGTCTTCGAACCGGTCAACCAGATTGGCCGAGCCCGCGACGCTGGAGCCCGCGTGGCGACCGGCGAGTGGCTTGTCTTCATTGATGCGGATTCGACCCCTTCGGCCGCCCTCTTTGCGACCATCGCCGACCAGATTGCCGCCGGTCGCGCGCTCGGCGGCGGGAGCACGGTCGAACTCGAGCCAGGCACGCCTCGCTATGCGCGCTTCGTCTGCGGAATCTGGAACTTGTGCAGCCGCCTCGCCGGCTGGGCCGCCGGGTCCTGCGTCTGGGTTGAGGCTACGGCGTTCCGCGAGGCCGGCGGGTTCGGTACCGAATACTATGCCGGCGAGGAGGTCTTCCTCAGCCGCCGGCTCAAGTCCCTGGCTCGACGGACGAGTCGCCGTTTCGTTATCTTATCGGGAAGCCCACTGCACACGTCTTCACGCAAGCTGAAGCTCTATACGCTCACCGAAGCGGCGCGCTTCTTCTTTCGCATGCTGTTCACCGCCGGACGAGCGGCGAAGCGTCCGGAGAACTGTGACATCTGGTACGACGGCCGGCGCTAAGCGCGCTCAGAGCCGCTGGTGCTTCCACTTCGGAATCGGGAAGACGGTGACCTTATCCGAACGCAGCTCAACGTCGTCGCGGTGACGCAAGGCCTTGGCCTCCGCGTCCGTCACAATTTTGTAATGCCGCGCGGCGGTGATGAGGTCGGCGATCTCCCAGCAGTCCTTGGGATTATTCACCCATTTCTCCGGCGGCAGGCGACTCAGATTGTACGGCTTGGAATAGCTGCGCAGCGTCTTGCGCGGGCCCTTGGCGTACTCGTGGAAGTACGACATCGCGAGCTCGCGGACACTGCGGTAAATAGGATCGCGCCAGCGCAGGCAGACGTAGTTGGTCTTCGAGATGGCGCCCCATTTACCGTTCACCCGGAAGGGCGCGATGACATGGTCCATGTCCTGGTGGGCGCTGAAGTCTAGGAGCAGGGGAGGGTGGCCCTGCAGCCAGAGCGCGTAGGCCGCGACCATGGCGCCTTCGATGCAATGGGCCTGGCGGTGCTTCAGCGTCTGCTCAACCGACCGGGCGGTATCACCCTCCGGCTCGAAGTTCTGCGGGAAATCGACGAGGAAGTCCTGGATGGCCCGGGGCGTGGCGAGGCGGGCGAGCGTCCGTGCCGCCGGCAAGCTGAGGCCGCGCTGCTGAGCGAGTCGGATTCGGGCGGCGAGCGACATGCCTTAGGTCTAGCCACCCGCCCCGATTGCTCAAGGAGCGAGTGCTGTCTCTGCTTTCGGATTGGCTAACCTGCGGGCCTGCGTTTGCTTTCCTTCGTTCGCTATGCCGATCTTCGATACCACCCGCGCCGGCTGCAGCGGCAACTGATATGGACCCCCAGACGCTCCGCGACGGGCTGCTCCAGCTCATCCTGCTGATTATCTCGATCGGCCTACACGAGTTTGGCCACGCTTGGATGGCCGATCTGCGGGGCGACCCACTCCCCCGCATGCAGGGTCGCGTGACCCTCAATCCCTTCGCCCACACGGACCTGATCGGCACCATCATCCTCCCGGCGGTCATGATCTTCCTCAGCCCGGGCTTCGGGCTCATCGGCTGGGGTAAGCCCGTCCAGATCTCCCTGCCTAATCCGAAGACAAGACGGATGGATGATATCTATATCACTTTGGCTGGGCCGGCGATGAACCTGGTGCTCTGCTTCGCCTTCGCAGTTATCGGTGGCCTGGGTAACTTTGACCCAAAGACCCAGGAGGTCATTATTCGCTTCTTGGTCGGCGGTATTTACCTCAACGCAGGCCTCGTGGTCTTTAACCTCATCCCGATCCCGCCCTTAGATGGCTCCCGCCTAGCGCTACGCCTCGGTCTTTATTCGGAAGAGATCTTCCTCTCCCTTGCCCGCTGGGGGTTCATCATCCTGATCATCCTCGTCAACCTGCCACCATTCCTCCGGGTGATGAACGAGGGCATCGACCTGCTGACCTCGCCTTGGCTCATCCTCTGGCACCTGCTCTCATGAGCAGACACGAGAGGCTTGCCTATTCGCCGCCTTCGGGCGAAAGTCGGGCCATGCAAACC
>CALQQQ010000043.1 GCA_943332745.1 Opitutus sp. GAS368
CGTGTCGTTAAGCGTGACCGTGGCATTCGCCCCGAGCAGATTAAACATCCCCGTGGCCCCGCGCACTTCGAAGTTACCCCCGGCGACATTCCAGGCCGCGACCTGATTATCCGCCGTCTGATTCCAAGGATAGAGGTAGAGAGTGCCCGGACCGGTCTTGGTGATGGTACCCGTACCGCCCTGGGCGATGATCGGACCCGCGAAAGTCGCGGAACCACCCGTGGTACCGGCCACCTGGTAGCCGGTGCTGATCGTGGTATTAGCCTGGGTGAAGTTGGCCGTGCCGGCCACCAGCATGCCGTAACTGAGCTGGGCTGCAGCACCACCCGTGAAGATGAATCCAGCGGAATTGACCGTCAGGTTATTGATGACCGCGGCGGCGGTGGTGAGCGGGCCATCAAGGGTCGAAGTGATGTTCGGCGAGCCGAAGTTGTTCAGCGCGGCGATGGTCACATTGTAACCAGCACCGGCACCGAACTGCTGGGCAGGTTGCGAGGCGACGGTTTCGACATTGACGACGTTACCAAAGGTCAGCGAACCACCCGCCAGGGTGATGCCACCCGAGCCGAGGGCTAACGGGTTATTGATGATCAACCTGCCGGAAGCAGCCGGCAAGTTAGTGGTACTGGACCCCTGCGGGGTGAGGCCACCAATATTCGCGGAGAAGATCGGTCCGGCGTTGACGGTCGTACCACCGGAGAAGGCGTTCACGCCGACGTCGCTGCCGATGGAGATCGGCGTGGAGAGGATGCTGACACCGTAGCCCGACTTCACGAGGGAAACGACGCCCGCGCCGTCGCGGATCACGCCGGTGAAGGCCTGGCCAGCACCGAAGTAGCCCGTCGCAGCGGAGAAGGAGCCCGGGACGAAGCCCGTCGCAATCGTGAGCGTGGCCGGCGTGGCGCTGGCGTTCGTGACGAAGCCGGTGCCCGACAAGCCACCGAAGGTGAGACCCAAACCATTGAGGTCGAGCGTACCCGTGTCGTTGACCTGGAGATTGACGCTCGCGCTGGTGCCCGCACCGCCCGTGGGGACGGAAGCCGCGCTGCCGAAGCGGAGGATACCCTCGTGGACGAAGATCGTGCGGATCGAGGTGTTAGTCTGATTCGGCACCGGCATGACATTGGCCGTGCCGCTCAAGATAAGCGTACCCGCCCCGGCTTTGATGAAGTCGGCGGCGCGGAAATTAGCGCTGATGGTCGACGTCGTGCCGGTCTGCCCTTCCCGGACGTAGACGTAAGCATCGCCAGGTCCCGCCAAGGTGCCGAAGCTGAGCGTGCCCGCACCCGAGATAATCGGTCCAGCGGTGCCCGACCCATTCATGATCAGACCGCCGCCGGTGATCCGGAGCATGTCCGTCGAATTGGTCAGGGTCAGGTTCGCCCCGAGCTGGACGGCATACTGCTCAATCAGACCCGAGATGGTCGTCGCGTCTGTGATCTTGGAGAAATAGCTCTCACCGGCGACGCCGGTTCCACCCGTGGTGGTCGCTGAGGCGAGGGCGCTGCCACCGAGGGTGAAGTGCGTCGCATCAGTGATCGCTCCGACGGTGGATCCCGAGGGAATGCCGGGGCCCGAGACGAGCATGCCGACAGATAAGCCGACCGTGCTGAGGACGGTGATCGAGCCGTTCGCGTTCGTGGTCGCCAAGCCGTTCAAGGCCACGGGCATCGCAAAACCAAGACCCGTTCCTGCGGAACCCAGGGCAGTGGCCGCCGAGTTGATGACGAAAGTCGTGCCGTTCGCGTTGACTGAGACCACCGTCGAACCCGCCGGGATATTCGGACCCGAGACCACCATGCCCGGCAAGAGCCCGGTGGTGCTCGTGACGGTCACGCTATTACCGCCCAAGGTGGTAGCGAGGTTGGTGAGCGAGACCTGAGGCTTATACGCGGAACCCGCACCGGCGGAGCCGGCCACCGTGGTGGCGGCGCTGATCGTGAAGGTCGTACCGTCCGTGATCGAGGCCACGGTGGCCCCAACGGGGATATTCGGGCCGACGACGGACATGCCGATGACGAGACCCGTGGTGCTGGCGACAGTGATGGTATTATCCACCCCATTGGTGGAAAGGCCCGTGAGGGGCAGCGGCAGCGGCAGCGTGCTCAACACCGCCGGGAGGAAGCCGTTGGTGCTGTAATTGGCAAAGGTGGCGTCGCTGTTGGCGGCGGCGTTGCGCATGACCACGCTCGCAGTATCGAGGATGCCGCGGGTACCAGTGGTGGCCGGAGCCACGGTCGAAATCAACTTCTGGGCGAGCGTACCCTGACCGAAGTTCGTGAGATCCGTGCCCTGGATCGTCAACATGCCGCGATACTGCAGCGGGTTCGTCGGGGTAATGGTGGCCGCACCAGCCGAAGCAGCGGTCACGTAGTTCACCGTCACCGAGGTGGCCGAGACAATCGAGGTCACGAAGGTCCCCGGATAAATCGCGGTGCCCTGGATGCCCATGCCGACATAGTAGCCAGCCGTACTCGTCAGACCGGTGATTGTGTTACCGTTGCTGGCCAGCGTCGCCGTGGTCGAGGCCGCAAAGTTGTAGGCGTTCGAGACCGTGCCGAAGGTCAGCGTGGTGGTGCCGGGCGCGGTGAGGGAGACATAGCTACCGCCGAGGTAGTAAAGCCCGCCGGTCTGGGTGATAGTCTGGGCCGCCGAGCCATTCAGGCCGAGGAGACCGCCCGTGACGTAGATATTACCTGCTGCTGCGGCAAAGGGATTGCCGGAGACGTTCGTCGAGGTGACCGAGTTCAGTCGGTTGTCGACGGTCGCGCTCGCGGAAACCCAGGGATTGTAACCCCCGATGGCCAAGCCGGTGTTGGTGTTGACGCCAGTATACGCCGGGGCCGCCCACGTGGAAGTCGAGCTGACAGGATTCATCACCATGGCTCCGAGGCCACTCTTGGTGAGCGTAAAGGCGCCCGAGAGGGCCGCGAAGCCAGCGGTGGCACCGCCGCCACCGATCGTGGACTGGTCCTGCCCGCGGAGGGTGAAGGTGTTGCCTTGGACGACGTTCAGGATGCTGTTCGCGGCCAGGACGTATTCGTGATCGGACTGGAAAGTGCCGTTGATGGCCAGCGTGCCACCGTTCAGATTGACCAGCGTGGAGCGACCGAGCGTCCAATTGGTCGGAGCGGAAGCGGAGCGCAGGAAGCCCGTAGGCGCAGAGCCCGTGTAAGTAATCCCGAGGGACGTGTCGCGGTTCACCACCAAGGTGCCGGCATTGATCTGCCACGACGTGCCCACCAAGGCCGCAGTGGCGGACGTGTAGGCGCCCGCGAGGTTGTTACCGTTATAGAAGAGAATCCCGAAGCCATCCTTGGTCGGAAGGCTACCGTTGGCGGCTGCCCCGGCGGCATAGGAGAGGTCGCCACCAAGGGAGATGACCCCTTGCTGGGTGTTCACGCGCATGAAGCGAGCGAGCTGGCCGTTATTGGCAGAACCCTCCGCCAAGGTAATGGCGCCGGTACGGATGAAGTTGATGCTACCTCGGCCTTCGAGCTTGATCGCTTCGCCGAAGCCCAAGTTGGCCTGCATCGCAAAGCTCAGCTGATTCGGAATCGTGAGGTTGAGTCCATTGGAGCCGATAGAACCGACGCGGTCCGTGGCATCCGACGACCCGCCGTCGAACGTGAGCGTGCCCGTGCCCACGGGGCCGGAGATGATGAACGGAGCCGCCAGCGTGCCGGACCACAAGGTGTCTCCACCGAGGACCAAGCGGGCGTTCTGCAGATTGACGCCCCCGGTGAAGGTGTTCGTGGAGTAACCGTTGACGTTGTTAAGGAGACGGACGACGCCGTTGTCGGTATTGCTCGTCGACGTATCACCGATGCGCAGAATGGAGGCGCCGATGATGTTACCGGTGACATCAAGCGTGCCAACGCTGGTACGATTGATGCTCCGCAGGTGCGCAATCGTGGTGGCGGAGGTCATCGACGTCTGGATCGTGCCACTGATGGTCGCACGGTACAGCGAGTTGCTGACGATGTAATTATTGTTGGACGCGGTGGAATTGATCTGGATATCGCGACCCATGGTCATGTTGCCGCCGAGCATCAGGACGGAACCAGCGCTATCCGCCATGACCAGCGGGGTGGCGCTATTGCCGAGGGAACCAGCGACATTAGGTAACGCGTTTGAGCCGAGGATCAGCCAACCTTGGGAAAGCGTGGTCGTGCCCTTGTAGGTGTGGTCGCCGCGGAGCAGCAAAAGCTGACTCCCGGTCTTGATGATATTACTGCCGAGTTCACCGGAGATGACGCCGAGGAAACCGAGCATGCCGCTCCCTCCCGACGAGAAGGTATGCGTCGCCGAGACCCCCCCTGGCGAGAGGTTCACATTGCCGAGGAAGAGGAGATCGCGGTAGGCGTTATCGCCGACGAAGGAGACATCCGCGATTACGTCCACGTCGTTCAACAACGTCACCTGATTGAGCGTGCCGTCGATGCGGATATTGCCGGAGGCGGCGACACTCTGGTTCAAGGTGATCTTGCCGGAACCGAAGGCGAAATTATTCGCGATACGAATCGCGAGGCCCGGATTGATCATCGTGCCGCCGGTATAGTTGTTGCGGAGATCGAGGCGCACACCGGTGTCCCCCCTCATGTTACCGTTGATCATCATCTGGGTCGACGTGCCGTCTTCGGCCACGTTGGCGCCGTAGACGACGCTGTTCGAACCCGTCAGCACGTTTTCAAACGCATTCCCGCCAAGCCAGAGTTGGACCTGATTGCCGCCGAAGCCGATGCGATACACCCCATCAGTGCTGGCGCCGAGGGTCGGGGCGAAATACACGCCCGACGACGTGAGATTGGTCGAACCGGAGCCTCCGCCGGCACCGAGCCAGAGCTTACCGCCGCCCGCTGCGGTTTCGAGGGCGCCGATATCCAGCGCGTTATATTGGAAACCAGCCCCGAGGCCGAGGCCGCCGAGGTAGCGACCGGTCGTCGCAAAGTTGACCTTGCCCACGGTGGGGGTCGTCGCGATGAGGCCCGCGAGTTCCGCCTGGGTCACGCTATAAGTCAGCAGCAAGCCGGAGAGGCCGAAGCCGTCGGTCTTCGAGGTGACCTTCTGGCTGGCGATGTTGCTGGCCGAAAGAATGCTGAGGGCCGTGCCGGGTTGGAGGACGATGTCCCCCACGCCGAAGGGCGTACCGGTGCGCGCCAAGCTCTGGACGATGCTCGTGGCGGTGTTGACGTCGCCCGCATACACGTCGATGCCGACCTGACCGGCGGTGCCGAAGGAGTTATTCGGGTTCGAGAATTCGACGCTGCCGTTACCCAGCTTAGTGAACTTACCGCCCGTGACGGCCCCCGTGAAGATCGTGCGGCCGCTGTTATCGAAGCCCGCGTTGATGACGTTATTGCTCGCACCAAAGCTGGTCGCACCGGTGAAGTAAAGATTACCTCCGGTGCTCAGAGTATTGGCCGTGCCCGCGCCGAGATTGCTGAAGATGACCCCGCCGAAGATGGAAGACTGATTCGTCCCGCCGTCAGCGCGGGCACGCGAGTAGACGCCGGAGTCGCCGGTGAGGTAGATATTCCCGCCGATGACGGAGGTAACCTGTACATCGGAGACCTGGTTGGCGTCGAAGCCGGTCCGAGCGGAGACGTAACTACCCGCCGTCAGCCACGCCCCCTGCAGGTAGATGTCCTGGCCATTGGAGACCGAGTTGATCGCCGTTCCGCTGCTGGAGAGCGGATTGATCAGGCGAAGCCCGCCGTTATTGACGACAATCGGTCCGGTAATGGTGTTGCTCCCCGTCAGGGTCAGAGTACCGTCCCCGAACTTGAGCAGGCCGCTCGCGTAGACGCGGGCGTTCAGGTAGGTCGTCTGACCACTAGCGACGAAGATGGTGGCCTGGCTGGCGCCAGCATCGCCGAAATACATGCGCATACCGGGCAAACCCGTCGGCGAGGTGAAGGTGCTGTTGACCGTGAGCACCGGGTTAATGATGTTGCTGGTCGTGGTCAGCAAGCCGCCCGAGGCGATCGTGATGTCATTACCGGCGACGTCCGAGGTGATGTTGCTGTTCGTCCGGAGCGCATAGACGCTCGGGTTAAAGCCAGCCGCGATGCTGAAGGCGGCCGTCATGTCGACGACCGACGTGGCGATGGTCGTGCCCGTGTTCCACGTTCCCGCGGAGGTCATACGGACGCCGTATTCCACCTGGCCGACGCCGATGGTACCACCAGCGCTGCTCAGGGCCTGGAAGCCGACGTTGTAGAAGTTGCCGACGCCGAGTCCGGTCGGGTTGTAGGTGACGTACGAATTGGTGGTCGCATCCACGATCCACACGGGGGCAATCCCGGTGTTGATGACGCCCGTGCCGTTCAAGGTCGTGCCGCCCAGCGCGATGGTACTCGTCGTGGTCAGGCGGTCATACGCCGTCGGCTGCCCGCCCGTGGGCACACCCCACGAACCAGCGCCCGTGCTATTGAGCATCAAGCTGCCGTTCCAGTTACGCGTCAGGCTACCGACATTCAAGGTGGCGCTCCCTGCATTGGCGCGCACGACCGTGATGCGACCGCCCTTGGAGACCGTGAGATCGCCGATGGTCTCGGCGGAGAGCATGGACTGCGCCCCGTTATAGCGGAAGGTTCCGCCGTTCAGGTCGATGCCCGTGGCATCGGCCCAGCGCCCCTGCCCGCCCGCAACCTGGCCCCAGACTTCATTGATGACGATGAGGCCTCCGGGACGGAGGATGTAGTTGGCGGCATTCGCGCCCGTGGCGTTGTTAAAGTAGGAAGTCGTGCCGTTGTAACCCCACGGATCCGTGCCGAGCTGCAGCGTGCCGAAGACTTCGACGGTGCCCGTACCGAGCGGCGTCGAGCCACCGGGGGCGGCGCCCACGTCGAGCGTCACGGTCATGTTCCTATAAATCGAAGTACCACCGGTGTAGTTATTCGAATTACGTAAGAGGACGGAGTTCTGGGCGCCGGTCTGAGAAGCACCGAGCCAGTTATTGCGCTCGAGGCCGATACTGACCTTGGCCGTGCCGGTGAGGACATTATCCGAGCCGCTGAAAATCAGGGTCGAAGCCGGACCACCCGCGAGGCGGTAGGTATTACCCGCGCCGACGCCGAGCGTCGGGGCGATGTAATTGACGTCGGTGTTCAGCAGGCCCTGCAGGACGGCATTGCCATCACCGATGGCGCCGAGATCCAGCGGCGAACTGAAGTAGGGACGAGCAATTGCCAAGGCGAAGCCGTAAGCGCTGCCTAAATTGGCCGAGCTGGGGTTGGTCGAGGCGAGGACGGTCGGAGTGAAATCCCCGTCGAGCACGACGGTGCTCAGCGAGTTGAACTTGCTGAGCGTGATGAGCGAGGCGGTGGCGTTTAGGCTGCCGTTATCGGCCAAGCGGACACCCGCACCCGGGAAGACGCGCACCTGGGCGGAGCCGAGCGGCGTGCCGCTGGTGGCGGTGACTTGGAGGAGACCCTGCTGGACATCGATGCCTCCCGTGAAACCGGAGTTAGCCGTGCCGGAGATGATTAAATTGCGCCAGGCATCCAACGTGCCCGCACCGAGCTTGATCAGGTTGCCGCTACCCGTGATGGCGCCGGCGAGTTCGACGCGTCCCTGCGAACCCGTGACACCCGAAGTGTTGATTGCGGCATAGGAACCCAAGATCGCGGTGGTGCCGCCGACCTTCAGGCCATACTTCAGGACGTTATTCGTATCCGCCGAGAACGTGAAGGTCTGGCCTGTCGCCCCACCGCTACCGCTCGTGCTGTTCCAGGTGAAACTACTAAGGCTCGTGATTCCCGTGATAAAGGAACCGGCGGGCACGCTGCCGCCGCTAATCTGCATGCCGACATACATCCCGGCGGTGCTGGTATTGACGGCCGTGATGGAATTCGAGTTCTGATTGAAGGAGAACGTCGGCTGGAGGTTGCCCGTAACGGCCGCCGTGGTCGGGGCACTGATGGTGAAGGTCGTCGGCGAGAGGATGGAGGTGACGTAGGCGCCGACCGGGAAGCCGGTGCCGCTACCGAAGACCTGCATGCCGACATAGACGTTCGCCGTCGTCATCGCGCTCGTGAGCGTGACGACGTTGCTGGCATTCGGCGCGCTGTAGGAACCTAACGCCACCGGGGCAAAGGGCACGGGTGCACCGACGCCGGTGACGGTCAGGGTCTGGTTCGA
>CALQQQ010000044.1 GCA_943332745.1 Opitutus sp. GAS368
GCCGACTACCGCGTGAAGAGCCGCCAGGATGCCAAGCCGGCGGATTGCGTGTCCGACGCCAAGGCCTGCGTGCGCTGGGTCCGCGCCAACGCCGTTCGTCTCGGCATCGACCCGGAGCGTATCGCCGTCGGCGGCGGTTCGGCTGGTGGTCACCTCGCGGCTTCCGTGGGCACCTTGCCCGGGCTCGACACCGCGAAGGATGACAAGTCCGTCTCTTGTCGGCCCAACGCGCTTGTGCTCTTCAATCCCGGCACAGTGATGGCGCCCTTCCCCGGCCTCGACTTCAAAGGCTTCGGTGCTGACCTGAATAAGGAGAAATTCGGCTGCGAACCCACCGAGATTTCACCGATCCATCACGTCAAGAAAGGCACCCCGCCCACGATTATCTTCCACGGTAAGGCCGATACGACCGTGCCGTATGCAACCGTGGAGAAATTCGCCGAGGTCATGAAGGCTGCCGGCAACCGCTGCGACCTCATAGGCTATGAAGGCCAGCCGCACAGCTTCTTCAATAAATCGAAGTATGCCGAGACCCTTGCGGCCGCCGACGACTTCCTTGTCTCCATAGGCTACCTGGCCGCCAAGAAATAAACCTATGCGCCTCATCCTCGCTTGCCTGCTCCTCATCGTTTATCGGCTGACCGCCGCGACGCAGCCCAATGTGATCGTGCTGCTCGCCGATGATGCTGGCTGGGGGGATTATTCCTTTAATGGCAACCGACAGCTCGCGACCCCGAACATCGATACGATCGCCAAGGCCGGGGCGCACTTCGATCGCTTCTTCGTCCAGCCAGTTTGCTCCCCCACCCGTTCCGAGTTCCTGACCGGCCGCTACCACCGTCGCCTTGGCGTCACTGGCGTCTCCACCGGACATGAGCGCATGAACCTCGACGAGAAGACCTTCGCCGACTCCTTCAAGGCCGCCGGCTATGTCACGGGTATTTTTGGAAAGTGGCACAATGGTAGCCAGTGGCCTTACCACCCGCTCGCCCGGGGCTTCGACACCTTCTGGGGCTACACCTCCGGACACTGGGGCGAATATTTCGACGCCCCTCTCGAACATAATGGCGTCATGAAGTCCTCCCAAGGCTACATCGTCGACGTCCTGACCGAAAAGGCCCTGCAGTTCATCGATCGTAATAAGTCCAAGCCCTTCCTGTGTTATGTGCCCTTCACCACGCCGCACTCACCGTTCTCCGTACCGCCGGAGGACTGGAACCGCTTCAAAGACAAGCCCATCACCCAGACCGCCACTCAGTCTGCGCAGGAGAAACTAGACGAAACACGCTGCGCGTTGGCAATGGTCGAGAACCAAGACCGCAACGTCGGTCGCATCCTCGCCAAGCTCAAGGAACTGAACCTCGAGAACGACACCATCGTCGTCTACTTCTCCGACAACGGACCCAACGGACACCGCTGGACCGGCGGCATGAAAGGCACCAAGGCTTCGACCGACGAAGGCGGTGTCCGCTCTCCCCTCTTCATCCGCTGGCCCGGAAAGATCGCCGCCGGCTCACAGGTGAAGCCCATCGCCGGCGCCATCGACCTCAGCCCGACGCTCCACGCGCTCGCCGGGGTGAAGCGCGTCGGCGACAAGCCGCTAGACGGCCGTGATTTGGCACCGCTCCTGCGCAAGGGCTTAGACGCTGATTGGGCGCCGCGTACTATTTTCAACTCTTGGGCCAACAACGTCAGCGCACGCACGCAGACGCACCGCCTCGACAACGCCGGCAACCTTTTCGACATGGTCGCCGACCCGGGCCAGACCACCCCGATCCAAGCGAAACAGCCTGACCTCGCCAAGGAACTGACGAACGCAGTCGCCGCGTGGCGCAAGGAACTCGGCATCGCGACCCCCATGGGCGGCAAAGGTAAGGGCAAGGCCGCCAATGGACCCGGGACCGGCGTCGACCCGCGCCCCTTGGCGATCGGGTATCGGGAATTCCCGATCACCATGCTCCCTGCCCGCGACGGTGAGCCGCGCGGCGAGATGCGTCGCAGCGGTAAGGCGCCCAACTCTTCCTACTTCGTGAACTGGACCAAACCGACCGACTCCGCCGTCTGGAATATCGAAGTTGTCACCGCTGGTACCTATATCGTGACGGTCGACTACACCTGCCCTAAGGCCGACGTCGGCTCGAAGCTCGAACTCTCCTTCGAAGGTACCCTGCTTAAAGGCAAAGTCACCGACGCCTGGGATCCGCCCTTGATCACGGACCAAGACGTCGTCCCGCGCGGCACTGGCGAGTCCGTGATG
Organism: Opitutus sp. GAS368; assembly: GCA_943332745.1. Next base: position 2,258 of record CALQQQ010000044.1, read on the forward strand.
AAGGTCTTTCGCACCATGACCCTCGGCGAAGTGCGCCTCGAGCCTGGCAAGGGCGAGCTCCGGCTCAGGGCTACCGAGATTCCAGGCAAGAGCGTGATGGACCTGCGGCGGGTGACGTTGACGCTGAAGTGAGCGCGGCAGGGGCCGCGAGGGGGCACGTGGGCAAGGGGACACGGGGACACGGGGTATGCATGAGTGGCCCGGATGCTCAGAGGCTCGGCGGACCAGAACAAGGCAGACTAGTTGACCGGTTGACCAGTGGGCCAGGGACGCAGCTGGTAGGGCGTGGCTCTCCGAGCCCGCCGTTGAACGGAGAGAGAATAGGAACTCGATCGAGCTGCATATGTCAGTCCGCGAACGGCGGGTTAGGGACAACCCGCCCTACCACGAGGCAGTCAGCACTCAACGGGCGGCGAGGCATCCTTGACGGGGCACAGCGGCGAGACCAAGTTCGGCGCATGAAGTCTATGATGCTTTTCCTGCTCGGCGTCCGCATGCTCTTCCTGGTGCTGGCCTGCTTCGGATGTATCTTCGCGATCATTTCAGGACTACGTACCGGCGTGGAGTGGTATTGGCCGGCCGGCGGAGTCCTCGGACTCGGACTGTGCGTCTTCCTGATTGGTCAGGTCTGGGCGTCGCTTAAGGCGACCTGGCAGGAGAAAAAGTAAGCCAAAACCTACCCCCTGCCTCTATCATGCTTCGCCTATTCTTTGCGCTCGCCGCCCTACTCTGTTTCGCCGCGTCGGCCTCGGCTCAAGCGAAGCCGCAGAAGATTCTCTTCGTTGGTAACAGTATCACGTTGCACGGGCCCAAGGCTGACATCGACTGGCACGGCAACTGGGGCATGGCCGCGACCTCGCTGGATAAGGATTACGTCCACGTCGTGACGAAGGCCCTCGCCGCCAAGCAAGGGATCACACCCGTGATCATGGTCAAGAACGTCGCCGACTTCGAACGTAACCACGTCGGCTATGACATCGCTGGTAAGTATGCCGATGCCGCCGCCTTCAAGGCCGACCTTGTCATCCTGTGTATCGGCGAGAACGTCGCCGCGCTGAAGACGCCTGAAGCCCAGGCCAAGTATCAGGAACAGGTCACCGCACTGCTTAAGACCCTCAAGTCCAACCCCCATGCAGCCGTCATCGTCCGCAGCAGCTTCTGGGCGAACGAAGCCAAGGACAGCGCGATGCGTAAGGCCTGTGAAGCCGTCGGCGGCACGTTCGTCGACATCAGCGCCCTGGCCAAGGATGAGAAGAACTACGCCCGCTCCGAAAGGCCCTATAAGCATGCCGGTGTGGCCAATCACCCTGGTGACCGCGGGATGGCCGCGATTGCCGAGGAGATTGTTAAAGTGGTGAAGTAGGCGCGACGGAGTCGCGCAGGGGGCACGTGGGCAAGGTGACACGTGGACACGAGTAGTTGACCGGTTGATCAGTTGGCAGGTTGGCCGGGGATACAAAGAAGCAGTGCAAAGGTGCGAGACTGCGCTCCAGGTGGCGGGTGGCAGCCCCGGGTGGCGGGTGGCGGGATTAACACAGCACTCAAAGGGGGCAGCATAGGGAGACCGGATAGTTAGCTGGGGACATATGACCGAAGCATAAATTCCGGTCTCCGGTTTCCTTCGGGTGAATGCATCGTTTCGGGTGGCAGGTGGCAGCCCCAGGTGACGGGTGGCGGGAGAGGCAGGGCTAGGCGTGTTCTTCGTTCTTGGTTCATTGTTTTCTGCAGCGGTCTCAAGGTAGGGGCGGCTAAGCCGCGAGGTGGAAGCGGTTGGCGGTTAGCGGCTGGGAATACAGAGAGGCAGCGGCAGGGAATAGGAGGTCGATTGAGGTGCGAATCTCCGTCCGCGAACGGACGGCTCGGAGAGTCGTCCCTACCAAGAGACCTGCCTGTATCTATACCCACAAAAAAGCCCCCGAGATCGGGGGCTGATTCGTGATGAGCGGACGGCTTACTTGCCGCCGCAGCAACCGCCGGACTGACCGCCGGACTGGCCGTCCTTATTGCAACAACCGCAGGTGCCGAGGCACTCACCGGAACCACAGCAGGCAAGACAGGCAAAACCCTTGCGGCCGACCCAGGCGAGGAAGAGAACGGCAAGCGTTATGACGATGACAACCGGGTCATACACCTGCTTGATCAGTAAGTTCACGAGCACGATGTTGAAGGTGATAGCACCGATCAAGGCGACACCCCAGCCACGCGAGCAGGCGCGGAGCAACAACAGACCGCCGATCACCTCAAGGACCTTGATGATGGCCAGGTAAGAAGTGCCGGTCATGGCGGTGAAGTAAGCCTTGGTCAGGGCACCGGCTTCCGGCGAGGAAGGAGCCGCAGGTGCCGGCAACACCGACTTGATCGCCGGGACGAAGAAACTCAGACCGAAGATGATGAAGGCTACCCCGAGGAGGATAGCGACGATGTTGGCAGTTTTTTTCATAGCAAAGGCAGGTTAGCCTAAATGACGGCGGATGAAAGGGCTAAGTTCAGAGGGCCTTATGGGAACCGTCGCAGAGCGCGCCCTTCTTGGAGTGCTTGCAGGCGCAGAAATACACGGTGCCGTTGGTTTCGGCCTTATAAGGGACCGGCGTGAAGGCGGAACCCTTGTGGGCGCCGTCGCAGAACGGCTGCGTCTTGCTGTGGCCGCACGAGCACCAGTAGTAGGTCTTGCCGGCTTCGACGAGGACAGGAATCGGGGACTTCTGGGGGATATGGGGGGAGGACATGGCGAGAAGATGACAGAGGACCGATGACAGATGAAGGATTAAAGATAGATGAATCAGGCGAGGTCGAAGAGAAGGGCTTCGACAGGGCCGGCGGACTTGAAGGCAAAGGTGCCTGCGTCTTCCGATCTGACCGCATCACCGGGCGAAAGTTTGACGCCCCCGACCTCGACGTCGCCGCCGATGAGCTGGAACCAAAGCCCCCTGCCCTGACGCAGCTCATGCGAGACCGTTCCAGCGGACTTGGTCTTCACGCGATACACGTCCGCATCCTGACTGATGTGGGCGGAGCCGTCGCGTCCGTCATTCGAAATAATGAGCACCTTGGACTCCTCAAGCTGTTCCGGCGTGGGCGTCCATTCGGCGTAACGCGGCTTGAGGTTGGGGCGATCCGGCATGATCCAGACCTGAATGAGATGGAGGCGTTCGGTCTTCGAAGGATTGACCTCGCTATGCTTCACGCCGCTGCCGGCGCTCATGACTTGGATCTGGCCGGGCTTGAGCTGTGCGTAATTACCCATGCTATCCTTGTGCTCGATGGCGCCTTCGAGGACGTACGTGAAGATCTCCATGTCCTTATGGCCATGGGCCGGGAAACCCATACCAGGAGCCACCAGATCCTGATTGATGACACGAAGCGACCGGAAGGCCATCTGGGCCGGGTCGTAATAATCCGCGAAACTGAAGCTATGGCGGGCCACCAGCCAGCCGTGATCGGCGAAGCCGCGCTCACCCGAACGTCGCACCCTAAGGTTCATATCTTAGCAACTTGGGCCGAAAAACGCCGAAGTCCATCACCCCTCGATTTTTCCCGACGGATTTAGTTTGAAAACACCCCCTCAGATTGGTCTATGCTGATATTTCGTGTCGGGCAGTGGCTCAACCTGGTAGAGCGCTGCTTTCGGGTAGCAGAGGCTGAGAGTTCAAATCTCTCCTGCCCGACCAATTTAAAGACCCTGGGGATGTTTCGACGTCCCCAGGGTCGCCTGCTTGGGGGTTGAAGGGGCCAAGGTGCCACGGTCTACTTCCGACATGCGCTTCTGGGGAATCCTGCTTCTGATGCCGATGGCTTGGGTGACGGCCCTCGCCGCTCCCGAGCCCGCCTGCGCGCCGCGGCCACTCGTTCTGGTCCACGTGATGCCATGGTTCGAAAGCAAGGCCGTGAGCGGCCATTGGGGCTGGCATTGGACCATGGGCAAGACTGACCCAGACAAGGGAGCCCTAGCCACTCATGATCGCCCGTTACTGGGACCCTACGACTCCGGATCCCCCACCGTCATTGCCACGCAGGTCGCGATGATGAAGGCCGCCGGGATTGACGGAGCGATCATTGACTGGAACGGGCCCGGAGGTTTCGCAGACTACGAGATGATTCACCGCAACACCGAGCTACTGATTACTGAACTCAAGAAGGCTGGGCTGAAGTTTGCTCTCTGCGTCGAAGACAGCCCCGGCCATCGCTTCATGAAGGAAGGCAAGCTGACGCGCGCGGAGGCCACCGCGAAGGTCGCGGCTTCGTTCGCCTGGGCAGATAAGCATTGGCTCAACGACCCCGCTTACGTCCGGCTCTCCGAGCGCCCGTTGCTGACAGTCTTCGGTCCGCAATACCTCGACGACGCCGAATGGAAAACCATCCGCGCGACCTTGACGCAAAACCCGCTTACCTACGCCCTACCCCACCTCAGTAGCCGCCTCGGTATCGACGGAGCCTTCGCCTGGGTGCCTATCAGCGAAGGCAAGACCGTCGACGTCGCCACTTGGACCACCGAACTCGCGTCACTCCATACTCAGGAGAAAAAAGCGGGCCGGCCCACCGTGGCCGTGGCCTTCCCGGGCTATCGAGATTTCTATGCGCAGGCCGGCGCTGGCAAGAGTTACGGCTTCATCGATTATCGCGAGGGTAAGACCTTCTCGGAATCCTTTGACCAAGCGATGAAGAGCGGCGCACCCATCGTCCAGATCGCCACCTGGAACGACTATGGCGAAGGCACCGGGATCGAGCCGACCGCCGAACGCGGCCTCCGCGACCTCGAAGTTATCCAACGCCGCCTGCGCCCCGAGGCCGACCCCGCGGAACTCCGCAAGATTATCGAGACACATAAGAGGTAGGGGTTGAAATCCCTGAGCCGGAGGTCTCTTTTATTAGCCTTACGGCGGAACACCCCTGCTCCGCCGCCTGTCCTATCCCCATGCCCCCCAAGGCCACTCTTTTCCTCGGCGTCTTCGTCGGCGCCCTGTGCTCCGCTGAGCCGATCAATTTCAGCCGCCAAATCCGGCCGATCCTGTCCGAGAACTGCATCGCCTGCCACGGCCCAGATGAGAAAGCCCGCAAGGGGAAGTTGCGCCTCGACGACGAGAAAGATTCGAAGCGCGACCGCAAGGGCGACTTCGTCATCCTACCCGGCAAACCTGAGCAGAGCGAACTGATCAAGCGCATCGAGTCGACCGACCCTGATGACGTCATGCCGCCGCCCAAGCAGCATAAGACGATTCCCGCCGCACAGGTCGCCCTCCTCAAGGAATGGATTAAGCAAGGCGCGCCGTGGGGCCGCCACTGGTCCTATGAGCCTGTCGCCCGTCCGTCCGTGCCGAAGAACGGCGAAACCAATCCCGTCGATGCATTCCTCGCTGACCGCCAAAAGAAAGAAGGCCTGACCTGGTCGCCAGAAGCGCCCAAGTCCATCCTCATCCGCCGACTCGCCCTCGACATCACTGGCCTGCCGCCCACGCCCGAGGAAGTCGCAAAACTCTCCGGTGCCAAGCACGCGGACATCGTCGCCCATTTCCTCGCCAAGCCCGCTTACGGCGAACACTGGGCCCGTCAGTGGCTCGACCTCGCCCGCTACGCCGACAGCGCTGGCTATCCTTCCGACCCCGGACGAGTCATCTGGGCCTACCGCGACTGGGTCATCAAGGCGCTGAACAAGAACCAACCCTTTAACCAATTCGTCATCGAGCAGATGGCCGGCGACCTTCTGCCCAAGCCGACCGAAGACCAACTCATCGCGACGGCCTTCCACCGCAACACCATGACCCAGAACGAAGGCGGCACGAGCGACGAGGAATTCCGCAACGCCGCCGTCATCGACCGCGTCAACACCACCTACGCCGTCTTCATGGGTACCACGATGGCCTGCGCGCAGTGCCA
>CALQQQ010000045.1 GCA_943332745.1 Opitutus sp. GAS368
CCTCGTCAACTTCGCCAAGCTGCACTTCAAGACCGCCTACGAGGTCCGTGGGCTCGAGCCGCCGGAATCCAAACCGTTCGTCCGCCGCAAGAAGGCGGACTAAGCCGTGGCCTCGCTGGCATCATTCGACCGCAAGAAAGGTGCCGACCGTCCGGGCATCGCGGGAGTGGATGAAGCGGGCCGTGGTTCACTCTGCGGTCCAGTCATCGCCGCGGCGGTGCTGCTCGACGCCGGCTTCTACGGCGAACCCGCTTGGCTGCGGAAACTCTCCGGCGCGAATGATTCCAAGAAGCTGACCCCCGAGAAGCGGGCGGAATTACGTGAAGCCATCGCGAAGATGGAAGCCGAAGGGAAACTCAAGACCGCCTGGGCCGCCGGGTCGGTGATGGAGATCTCCGCCCATAATATTCTCGGGGCCACGCGCCTCGCGATGGCGCGTAGCATCGCCAAGCTCGCCGTCGGGCACATCGCTCCCCTCTTCGCCGCCGCCGGCACCGAGGGTGAACTCTTCGGCCGGACCGATGCGCGCACGTTCCTTGTGCTCGTCGACGGCCTGCCCCTCCGTCCATTCGCCTGGGCACATGAATCGGTCAAAGGCGGCGATGGCAAGAGCCTCGCCATCGCGCTTGCCTCGATCGTGGCCAAGGTAGAACGCGACCGGATGCTCGTCGAGATGCACGCGCGCTATCCCCAATACGGTTTCGCCACGCACAAAGGTTACGGCACGCCCGAGCACGTCGAAGCCCTGCGTGCCCACGGCCCCTGCGCCGAGCACCGCGATCTCTTCGTCCGCACCATCCTCGCCGGCGATCCTCCGCCCCCCGAAGCCACCGACGGAGAGTTTAGTTTTGAGTGAGCAAGGTAGAAGCGGTTGGCGGTTAGCGGATGGCGGTTGGGAAAGCATTTGAAATGCCCGCAGCACTCTTTTAGGTTTCCGGTCTCCCTTTGAGTTTGTCCCTGTCTTTGGTAGGGCGGGCTCTCCGAGCCCGCAGTTGAGCAGAGCGAGATGCGTACCTCCGTCCGCGAACGGACGGCTCGGAGAGCCGTCCCTACCCATTGCCCTGATCACGCTGAGTGAAATGTCCTTCTATCGTTTGTCTCAAGGTAGGGCGGGCTCTCCGAGCCCGCCGTTGAGCCAATCGAGCTCCGCACCTCTTTAGACGAACGGACGGCTCGGAGAGCCGTCCCTACCTAAAGCATAAAACATCGTTCGGCTTATATCAAAATATGCCGAATCTAAGCCTATTTGACCAATTAGATTGCACCCCCACGTGCATTTGACACCTAGACTGCCAACATGAAATCCCTCAAGACTGCCTTCCTCCTCGCCGCCGCGGCGACCGCGACCCAGCTCGACGCGACCGATTACCTCGCAACATGGACCTTGAGCAACAGCAACACTGTGAAAGCGACAATCGGTGTAGACTCGGCGCTTTTCAATACCACTGGGAGTAACAACTGGTCCAGCGGAAGCCCCACACCTTGGCTGACCAAACTGGATTTAGTGATTATGAATCCGAGCAATACCGTCTTAGGCAGCTGGACAAAGGCCGACGTAAATACCCTCTACTGGGACCCCTCCTCGGTCGACTTTTCTGTACCCCACACGAATCTTAACTTTAGCAGTATTTATATTTACGCTAATCAATATTATTTGTCTCCGGCGATGTCGGGATTCGGCAGCGCCCTTGGGGTCCAATACAGTTATCCGTTTATTTTCGATTCCTTTGGGCCCGCCTTCTCCGGCATCGCCGACTGGGCCGCCTGGATGTCCTCGATCAATGGTGCGAACCGCACCTACATGATTGGTTCGTCGCTCGCGGGCTTACCCCTCGAAGGCGCCCACCACCGCCCGATGCTTTCCTTTGACCGTATGGGTAAGGAATCCCAAGCCTGGGCCACCGGTGACTTTGGCTCCACCTCCAGCACCCGTGATGTCCACGTGACCAGCGGTGAAGCCGGCATCAACTGGAACCTCGGCAAGTCCTTCCTCTTCGGCGTCGCCGGCGGCCACGCCGTCCAGAACCAAGACCTCGCCTTCGGCGGTTCCTCCGCCACGAAGGGAGACTTCGCCATTGCCGAACTCGACTACCGTCCGGAAGGCACGCAGTGGATCGTCTCCCTGCTCGGCATGGTCGGCTCTTGGGAATCCAAGACCCACCGCGGCTACACCAGCGGTGGCTCGACCGACTCCTCTTTCGGTATCGCTGACACCATCACCCGCTCCGCCCGCCTCCGTGTCGACGCTCCTTCGCTCGTGACGTTTGGCGGCTTCGGCTTCGCCCCCTACGCCTCCTACACCGTGACGCAGACCGTCGTCGGCGCCTACACCGAGACCGGTGGCGACTTCCCGGCCTCGTTCGACGAGCAGGAGCATAACGCCACCGAAGGCCGCGTCGGCATCACCGCCTCGAAGGACCTCTCCGCCGCCACCAAGCTCCTCCTCACCGTGGAAGCGATTCACCGCTTCGACGGCGCTGGCCCTGCCCTCACCGGCCAGGACATAACCGGTGGCGTGTCCTTCAACCTCCCCGGCACCGCGCCTCGCGCCGACTGCGTTCGCTTCGGCTTCGACGTCGACCACAAGCTCAGCGCCGATACCCTCCTGAATATCTCCGCCCACGTTTCCACCGTCGGGGAAGCCCACGACGTCTCCGCCGCGATCAGCATCCGTCGGGCGTTCTGAGCGCGAAGCTTCGCTTCGCGAGGGGACACGTGGGCAAGTTGACACGTTGACCAGGATCAAGACAGCCGCCCACCCGGGCGGCTTTTGTTTTAAGACATAAACTCAAAGGGAAACCGGAGACCGGATGATTAGCTGGGGGCATTTGTTCGCCGCAGCATCCATTCCGGCCTCCGGTCTCCCTTTGAGTTTATAAATCCCGCCACCTGCCACCTGGGGCCGCCACCTGCCACCTGAAGCTTGTATCATCCATTCAGCCCTCCACTCATCCCCCATTTGCCTTTCCCCTCATTCTTCTCACCCTATCACTGAGTCAGCCAACCCTACCCCCACCCCTATCCCTTCTCTCGTCATGACCTCCCGTCGCGCCCTGATCCTCTACTTCGTCCTCGTGCTCGTCGCCATGACCTGGGTGTCTTGGTACGCCTGCGTGACCCCTTCGATCTCTTCCCTCCCCGAATACGCCGGCAAGGGTCTCAACGTCGTGGGCGGTTACGTGACCGTCTGCTCCGAGCCGTGGGGCCTGGCCACGATGTTCGATGCCTACTTCGGCTTCCTCGCCTTCTGGCTCTACGTCGCTTGGCGCGAGCAAACCATCGCCTCGCGCCTCGGCTGGTTCGTCGCGCTGATGCTCCTCGGCAATTTCGCCATCGCCGCCTACGCCCTACTCTGCCTCTTCCTTGCCAAGGGCGAGACCGACCTTGGCAAGGTGTTCTTCACGCGTAAGGTCGCCTGAATGGGACGCGTCTCCGATTGGCTGCGCCGCCGGGTGCGTGATCCGCTCGTCGCGGAACTCCGCCAAGGTGCGACCCCGGAGGCCGTCTCGGCAGCGGTCACGGTCAGCTTCGCCATCGCGATCGTACCGTTCATCGGGTTGACGACCGTACTCTGCCTCGTCGCCGGCCGCCTCTTCCGGCTCAACCACGTGGTGATGCAGATCATCAACCATAGTGCCTTCCCCTTGCAGGTCCTGCTCATCGTGCCGTTCGTACGCCTGGGCGAGACGCTCTCAGGCTCGCGGCATTTCGCCCTCACCCCGAAGGCGATCATCGACGAGTTCAACCGCTCCATCCCCGATTTTCTGGAGAAGTTCTGGCTGACCGGCCTCCACGGGCTGATCGGCTGGGCCGTGACGGTCCCGCTCGCCTGCTGGCTCCTGCACCTTATCCTGCGTCGGACGTTTCATCGTCTCACCCCCAAACCTTCCACCCCATGTACCACCTCCTCGAACTCGGATTCGATTTCCTGATCCTCTTCGTCGAAGCCTGCGTCTTCTTCGCGCTCTGTTGGCTCGTCGCCAAGAAGATCGATAACTGGTCTATCGTGGACGTCGCCTGGTCTTACGGCTTCGCGCTCGTCGGCCTACAAATCCTCGCCGTCCACTTCTGGGTCCTCCCTCTCGGCGGCCAAGGCGTGCTGATGGCCATCGCGACGCTACTCTGGAGCCTGCGCCTCGGCACGCACCTCGCGCGCCGCGTGCTCGGCCACCTCGACCAAGAAGACGGGCGCTACCTGAAGATGCGCGCCGAGCATGGCGACCGCATGCCGGCCCAGATGGCCTATTTCTATTTTGTCCAAGCAGTGGCGCTGACGGTCCTCTGCCTGCCGCTCCTCTCTTCGAATCCCACCGGAGCCAACGGCCCGGCTCAGGCCATTCATTGGATCGGCCTCGGCGTGGTTGGCCTCGCCCTGCTCATCGAGACAATCGCCGACGCCCAGCTGGCGGCCTTCAAGAAGGATTCGGCCAACAAGGGCCAAGTCTGCGAACGCGGCCTCTGGGCCTGGAGCCGCCACCCGAACTATTTTGGTGAATGGCTGGTCTGGGTCGGCTTCCTAATGATGAGCTATAATAGCACTTACCGCGGCGTCCCCGGCCTGCTCTGCGTCGGCGTAATGTATTATTTCCTGACACGCGTGACGGGTATCCCGCTCACCGAGCAGCAGCTCCTGGCGTCGAAGGGGCCTGCTTACGCCGCCTACCAAGCGCGCGTGCCAGCCTTCTGGCCCCGCCCGCCCCGGCGCTGATTTTCCACTGCGGCGGATTGCCAGCGGCCCGGTCTTCGTGCAAGGTGTCGGCATGCCGCTGATCGATACCCTCATCGAAAAAGACATCCTGCCGGATAGTGTGATCCGCTGGGGTATCCGCCGTCTGCTCAAGCAGCGCCTCGCGGACGAACGTCCCGAGTCCGCCGCCGCGCGCTTCGCCAAGGTCGATGCCTTTGCGGCTGAGTTACGTACGCTGCCCGTGGCCATCGAGACCAAGGCGGCGAACGAACAGCATTACGAGGTGCCCGCGGCCTTCTATAAACTCTGCCTGGGGCCTCGCCTGAAATACTCCTCCTGCTTCTATGAGCTCGGCGGCGAGACGATGGGTGAAGCCGAAGAAACCATGCTGGCGCGTACGTGCGCCCGCGCGGAACTCACGGACGGCCTTGAAATCCTCGAACTCGGCTGCGGTTGGGGCTCTCTCACCCTTTGGATGGCCGAAAAGTATCCGAACGCCCACATCACCGGCGTCTCGAACTCGGCCTCCCAGCGCGCCCACATCGAAGGCGAATGCGCCAAGCGCGGCTTCAAGAACGTCCGGATCATCACCTGCGACATGAACATCTTCGCCGCCGAGGCTGGGCGCTTCGACCGCGTGGTATCGGTCGAAATGTTCGAGCACATGAAGAACTGGGGCGAGCTCATGCGCCGTATCGCCGGCTGGCTCAAGCCCGGCGGTAAACTCTTCTTCCACGTCTTCACGCATAAGGACATCGCTTACCACTTCGCGGCCAAGGATTCGACCGACTGGATGTCGCGCCACTTCTTCACCGGTGGCATCATGCCCTCCAACTGCCTCGCCAGCCGTTTCCAGGCTGACCTGAAGCTTGAGCAGCAGTGGGAGGTCGAAGGCCGCCACTACGGCCAGACGTCGGAGCACTGGCTCCAGAATACCGATCGGCACCGCGAGGAGATCCTCCGGATCTTCGCGCAGACTTATGGCGCGACGCGGGCGAAGGCCTGGTTGGCCAACTGGCGGGTGTTCTTTATGGCCTGCGCGGAGCTCTGGAATTTCCGGGGTGGCGCGGAGTGGATGGTCTGCCATTACCGCTTCGCCAAGCGCGCGGGCTAAGTCCGCGTTTGCCTCGGGACGGCCGCCGCGTTTGCTCCGTGTCATGCAGAGCTACGAAGAGAACGGCGTGCCCATGGAACGATGGAAGGTTGGCGCCTCGACCTACGAGACCTGCCTGACGCGCGGCGCCCGCCTCCTCCGCTGGAAGCTCGACGTCCCTTCGGGCCATCGCGAGATCCTGTTCTGGCCCGAAGGCGCGCCCATGGACCTCGATAAAATCGGTCCCGTCCGCGGTGGTAACCCGATTCTCTTCCCCTTCATGGGCCGTAACTACGCCGACGGCGAGAAGTTCGCCTGGAAGGCCGCCGACGGCGTCAAACGCCCCATGCCGCAGCACGGCTTTGCCCGCGATTCTGCCTTCGAAATCATTGAAAGCGGCCCCAAGTATGCGGTGGTACGAATGATTCAGGATGCGCGCGGCCGCGGCTGCTATCCTTTCGCCTACGACTTCCGGATCCGCTTCGACTTCCTCGAGCTCTTCCTGCGCATCACCTTCGAGTTCGAGAACCGTGAGGCCCAGCCGCTGCCATGGTGCGCCGGCCACCACTTCTACTTCACGCTGCCGTGGCATAAAGGACTCAGCCGCCGCGACTACGTCGTGAAGATTCCTTCGAAGAAACAGTGGCGTCACGCCGCCGACGGCAAACTGGTCGCCTTCGGCGAGCTCAAGGGCGCCGAGGCGATCGGCTTTGACAACCCCCATCTCTCCGACTGCATCTTCACCAACCTCAAGTCCGCCACGCTCAGCTTCGGCCCGAAGTCAGGCGAAGAAGACATCACCATCAAGGTCGGTGAAGAAGCGATTCCGGGTAGTTGGGCGAGCGTTGTCACTTGGACGCCGGACCCGGAAGCACCGTATTATTGCGTCGAGCCGTGGATGGGCCCGCCCAACAGCCCCGAACACAAGAACGGGCTCCGTTTTGCGGAGCCCGGTCAGGTCGACACCTTCGTCACCGAAGTGTCGTTGATGTAAGCCTTGCGGCTTACTTGTTGCTGCTGCTGTTGAGGGGCAACTTACCCTTGGCCTTCGACGGAGCCTTCTTGGCGGCCGGAGCAGGCTCTGGGGTCAGCGCCGGAGCGGCGATCGGAGTCAGGGTGGCCGGGACGAGGTTGGCGTCACCAGCACCGTCGGTGACGGGTGACGGACCCTTCTTAGGGCCCATGCAACCGACGACAGCGAAAGAAAGGAGGGAGAGAACGAACAGATTGCGTACCATGGCAGTGAGGTTAGGTTGGGTGGACTCTACCCGGCATGTCCCTCCGCACAAGCGCAGATTCTGGCCCCCTGACCCTCTTCGTCTGCACAGGGAACTTCTACCGCAGCCGTCATGCCGAGGCCCTCTTCAACTGGCATGCCGCCCGGATGGGGCACCCCGCCCGGGCCTTTTCCCGTGGGCTCCTGACCTCCTTGGTCGCCGATGAACCTACCCTCATTTCCCGCGATACCGAAAGGCGCCTCCGCGAGCTGGGGGTCCCCCTGGACCTGACTGGCCCGGCCCCCACCCAGCTACGCCGGGAGGATTTGGAGCGGGCGCATCGGACCATCGCCCTCAAGCGGGACGAGCACCACGCCATGATGCTCCAGTCGCACCCCGAATGGGCTGACCGCATCGAATACTGGACCGTGCACGATATCGACTTCGCCCATCCGGACGACGCCCTTCCTCAGATCGAGGCGAAGGTCCTCGAACTGATTCAGGGGCTACGGCCCTAAGCGAACGACGCTTAGGCGGCGGAACCAGCGTCAGCGCGACGCAACGTCTCGAGATGCGAGGCTGCCTGATTGAGCAGGCCGCGCAGTTCGACCATCGTTTCCTGGGCCACTTCGGCCTTGGTCGTGGCGGCTTCCTTGAGGGCTTCGGCGCGGAGCGCGAGCTCCTTGGCCAGCTCGTGGGCGGCGGCGATCGACTTGGCCTTGAGTTCGCGGGTGCGGACGTCGAGGCGGGCGGCGAGAGAATCGATATCACGACCGAGGGTGCGGCTCTTTTCCTTGAGCTCGGCGGCCATAATACGGGAATCCGGCACGCGGCGCAGGTCTTCGGTGAGGCCGACCTTGGAGAGCGTCCAGATGATCCACTTGGTGGGATCGAACTGCCAGGGCTTCACTCCATTGCGGTAGTCGTGCTGGAACTCGTGGTGATAGTTGTGGTAGCCCTCGCCGAAGGTGAGGAGTGCGACCGCGCCGCTGTCACGGGCGCTGTGGTCCGTGGAGTAAGGCTGGCGGCCGATCATGTGGCAGAGCGAGTTGATGCAGA
>CALQQQ010000046.1 GCA_943332745.1 Opitutus sp. GAS368
AGCTTCTCGCTGTATTCGCCGTAGCCGAGCTGCGGAGGCACGAGGACGTTCTTGGTGTCGCCGGCGACGAGGCCTTCGACGCCCTGCTCGAGGCCGGGGATGATGTTCTGGGCGCCAGGGAGAGACTCCATCGGGCCGCGATCGCCGGAGGCGTCGATGATGTTTCCCTGGTCGTCCTTCAGGGTGTATTCGATGGCGACGACGGTTTCTTTGGCTACGCGCATGGTGATGAGGAGCGTTGAACCTAGGCCTAAACTAGGCCGAGGCAAGGCGACAGGTATCTAAACCTTGACCGACCTAGCGGGGGCGGCTTCCCTAAACCTCCTGCTGTTTGGGGCCGTAGCTCAGTTGGTAGAGCGCGTCGTTCGCAATGACGAGGCCGTGAGTTCGAACCTCATCGGCTCCACCAGCAGGACTTCCGCTCAGGCCGTGGGGGCCTCGTCGGCTTCTCCGTCCGGCTTCCGCACGCCGCCGGTGATCTTCTCGATCTTCTCCAGCGCTTCCGAACCCTGCGCGACGCCCAAGGCTAGCACTTCCTTCCCTTGCGGGCGTAGGCGGTCCTCATAGCTGCCGATCGCGTTGTTGAAGGCATCCACCGCCGAAGCCAGGCCGCGTCGTGCCTTGGTGAAGTGGGTCATGAACGTCACGACGCGCTCATAGAGGATGGCGGACTCGTTCGCGATCTGCGTCGAGTTCGCGGCCTGCTTGTGCTGCTGCCAGGTCAGGTTGATGGCGGAGAGGAAGCCCATCAACGTTGCGGGCGTGGCGAGGAGGATCCCTTCGTTACCTGCGTCGATGATCAGGTCGTTATCGCCTTCGAGCGCGGTGCTCAGGAGTGATTCGGCCGGCAGGAATAGGATGACCTTGTCGAAGGCCTTGCGCTCGGCTTTGGCTTGGGCGGCCGGATAGTTCTTCCCGGCGAGCGCCTTGATTGTGGCCCGGAGCTTGGCGGCGTGGGCCTTCACGAGTTCCTTGCGGTTAGGGGCGGCCTGGTTGGCGAGCGCGACGTCGAATTCCGGCACTTTGGAGTCGATGATGACGCAGCGGTTTTCGGGCAGGTTGATGATCAGGTCCGGGCGGGTATCATCCTGCGAGGATTGCTCGGTGAAGTCGCACAGGTTGCTGAGGCCGGCCGCTTCGACGACCCGGCGGAGCGTCTGTTCGCCCCACTTGCCGCGGTGCTGCGAGGACTTCAGCACGGAGGTGAAATCGTTGGTACTGGCGGCGAGCAGGTTCGTCGCTTCGCCGATCTGCTTCATCTGCGCGTTGACCGCGGCGATGGCCTCGCCCTGACCCGTCAGGCCTTGTTGCATGGCGTTACGATAGCTTTCCAGTGCGGTGTTGATCTGTGCGATCAGCGGTTCTACCCGCGTCGAGACTTCCTTGGTCACATCGGGCGCCATGCCTTTAAGGACGTCGGTACTGGTTTTTTCAAAGGTGATGCGCAGGTCGGCCAAGGCCTGGTTGTAGCGGCCTTCCGCATCGGTGAGCCCCTTGGCGTTATCGAGGCGCAGTCGCTCGATGGCGCGCTCGTGCGTCTGCAGGGCTTCGGTCAGCTGCTGGGCCGCAGCGATGCGGGCGGACTCGGCGCCAGAAGCGCGTGCTTGGGCGTCTGCCTTGGCGGTCCGTTCGCGTTCGGCGGTGGCGTTCGCTTCGCCGAGCTGACGGCGTAGATCAACAATCAGCAGCTCGCTGCCGTTATCGCCGCCCGTCGGGCTGGCGGTCTTGAAGAAGGCGAGGTACGCGAGGACACCGAGTACCGCGAGAAGGAGAATGATTTGGACGAGGGTATCCATGGGTTTAAGAGAAAGACACTCTGCCCCGGGGCGGGCCGTCCGCAACTTATCCTCGCGGGTCGCCTTCGATCGCGATGGCGTTGCCGAGCTCCCACGCGGCTTCGTATGCGGCCACGTAATCCGGCGAAGACCAGGCAGGGGCAGTAGCTTCGCCGCCCAAGCCGGCGATGAAGCCATACCGGATGCCATGCGAAATTCGGCGTCGACGCGGATTCTCCCGTTGGTTGCTCCACTCGAGCGCCCGATTGAACGCCTCATCCGGACTCGGCTCGACGACGGAGCGGCCGACTTGCCAAGCGACGACGCCCGCATGGTCGAGGTCGCTGATTTTGCGCCCGAGAGCGAGCGAGAGGGTGAGGGGGGTGTTCTGGCGGCCGGCTTCGATCTGGGCTTGGATCTGGAGGCGTAAGGCGACGCGCCAGCGTTCCTCGGTGCTCAATAAGCCAAAGTCGTAATCGGGATCGTCGGCCGCCGCATCGCGCAACTCGACTTTGGCGTACTGCCGCCACTTGACCAACCAGGCATCCCATTGGTCGGTTCCGCGCAAGGGGGGCTTACCCAGCCAGTCAGGGAGGTCTTCGCGCATGTTTTTGGGGCTTTGAAGCCTGATATGCCCTTTTTTGGCCATCCTGCAAGCCAAAGGTGAAATAATGTTCACCTTTATAGGGATTTCACTCTGTCTGCCGATGGGGTCCACCCCAAAATAACCGCTTTAAAATGGATTTTTCGTCGAACTATTCTCCTCGTTTGGTGTTATCCAAGATGTACCCCTTATCCAAGTGATTAGCCCTATTATGTCCCCCTGTGCTCGGCGGGCCGCTCTGCCCCTTTTCTGCCTGTTGCTGGCCGCCGCCATGGCGCCTGCCCTGAGCTTCGCCCAAGCCGCTCCGGCTGCTGCGCCCACCCCCGCGCCGGTCGCCGCCGTGGCGGCCGCCGTGCCCCTCCCTGGCTTGAGCGGCTCCGACCAGGTCGGCCCAGTCATCCTCCGCGATGAGACCGTCGCCCAGGTGCTCGACCTGATGCAGCGCTGGACCGGCAAGTCCATCCTCCGCCCGCAAGCCCTTCCCGCCAGCGCTTACACGCTTTCGCTGCCGGCCTCGGTCACCCGCGATGAAGCCCTGCTCGCCATCGAGACGCTGCTCAACCTTAACGGCATCGCCGTCATCCAGCAGGGCGACAAGTTCCTGAAGGTCGTCCCGAACCTCATCGCGAAAGCCGAGTCGCCGGCGCTCATCACGGCCCCCGCCCTCTCTCTGCCGCCCAGCGGCCGGATCGCGACGAAGATCTTCACGCTCAAGCACGCCAACGCCCAGGAGTTCGTCACGCAGATCACCTCCAGCCTCAACACGACGCTGGCCGCGCCGCCCATCTACTTCGGCCGCAACAACGCCTTCCTCATCACGGATTCGATCACGAACCTACAGAAGATTGAGACCCTCGTCGCCCAGATTGACCGCCCGCAGCTCGATCTCGTGGTGACGAAGAGCTACCCGCTCAAGAACGCGATGGCGACCGACATGGTCAACAAGCTTAACTCGATGCTGCGTTCGCCCGCCACAATCTCCGGTGGTGCGCCGTTCCGCCTCAGCACGGGCACAATTTTTCTCGCCGACGAACGCACCAACCGCGTCCTGCTCATGGGCTCGGCTGACCAGCATGACTTCTTCGATAAGCTGATTGAGACGCTCGACCAGAAGTCCAATCCGAACACGAAGAACGACGTGATCTTCCTGCGCCACGCTGACGCCCAGCAGGTCGCGACGCTGATCACCTCTTTGGTCACCGGTCAGACCACCGGTGCCGCCCGCGCCGGCAACACGATTCGCCGCACGACCCTCAACGGCGGTGCGGCGCCCATCGCGCCCGTCGCCGCCGCCGCCCCCAGCGCCGCCCAAATGGGTGCCGATGAGTTTAGCAGTAACCTCACGGTGCTCGCAGACATTCGTAGCAATTCAATCGTGGTCTCGGGCACCAGCGACGACTTACGCCTTCTCCATGAGCTGATCGACAAGGTCGACATCGTCCTCCCGCAGGTCCGCATCGAAGTCGTCATCGCGGAGGTCAAGCTCTCCGATAGCGAGACCAGCGGCTTCAACGCCCTCGGCCTCACGGTCCAGAATGGCAAGCTGGTCGGCGTCGGCGGTAACGGCGGCGGCTTCAACGTCAGCGGAAATCCGCCCAACCTAGGCACCACCCTCGTTCCTAATACTTCGACATTCGTGACGCCGGCTCAAGGCACGCTGACTGGCAATGACCTGAGCGCCACCATCGGCCTCGTGACCACACCCCGCAAGGGCGACCTGAAGGTTCTCTCGGTGCCCGCGATCACGACGACCCACAATAAGGAAGCCACGATCTTCGTCGGCGAATCCCGTCCGGTCATCACCGGCTCAACCGTCGCCGCCACCACGGGCCAGGTCACCTCCACGGTCTCGCAGCGCGATATCGGCATCCAGCTGAAGGTACTCCCCCTCATCGGCAAGGACGGCGCGGTGCAGCTCCAGATCTCGCAGTCCGTCGAGGATATCCTCGGCTCGACCCAGCTCGACGGTAACGCCCAGCCGATCATCGGCCGCCGCACGACGGATTCCTACGTGAGCGCGATGAGCGGCGAGATTGTCGTCCTCGGTGGCCTCCAGCGTACGGTGTCCACGAAGTCCACCTCGCGCCTCGGCCCCATCCCGTTCCTCGGCGACCTCTTAGGCTCCTCGACTAACACCGAAGAAAAGCAGGAGCTGATTATCTTCCTCCGTCCTTACGTGCTGAATAATTCCGCCGTCGATAATCTCGATGCCCTCGCCCGTGCCACGAGCAGCGCCATCGGCCCCGATGTGAAGAAGGTCATCGACAATGTCCCCGGCCAGGCGCCCGCCGTCCCGGCGAAGAAGTAACATGCTGACCGTCGATCGGCACGGACTGCCCTCGGCCCTCGCCGAGCGCCTTTCGGACGAAGCCCGCGCTTCGTTCGCCGAGGCCCCGCGCGAAGCCCGCTTCAAGTTCCTTGCCCAGGCGCTCAACCTCGACGAGTCCGTGCTCCTCGCTGAACTCGCCCGCCTCACGGGTCTCGAGGTCCTCGAAGAACCGGCGATCGACCCGGAAGGTATGAAGATTTTGCCAGCGCGCATCGCCGCTGAAGCGCAGGTCGTGCCGACGCTCCTGCCCGGCGGCGAAGAAGGCCGTCTCCGCCTCGTCACGGCCCTGCCGCCTGACACCGACACTTCCGATTGGGTCGCGACGTTCACGCCCCGCCGCCCGAAGTGGTACCTCGCTCCGCCGGAACGCGTCAGCGCCCTCATCAATGAGAATTACGGCGTCGGCTCCGGCAGCCTCGAGGACGAAGGCGACGATCTCCCGGCCGCCGAAGCTTCCACCGACGTCGAAGCCGACCAAGACGCCGCGGTCGTGCGCTTCGTCACCGAAGTGCTTTCGCAAGCCGTCGCCGAAGGCGCGACGGACGTCCACTTCGAGCCGCAGGAAACCAACCTGCGCATCCGCTACCGCGTCGACGGCATCCTGATCGCGATCCCCCTGCCGGATAATCTCGCCCGCTTCCAGGACGCGATCATCTCGCGCCTGAAGATTATGGCGCGTCTCAATATCTCGGAACGCCGCCTCCCGCAGGACGGCCGCATCAACTTCCGCGACGGCAAGAACGTCCTCGATATCCGCGTCTCAACCATCCCGACAATCTACGCGGAGTCCGTCTCGTTGCGTCTCCTCAATCAGCGCAAGGAGGCCTACAACATGGACCGTATCGGCATGAACGCTGAAGAGCAGACCGCGGTCCGCAAGGTCCTCGACTACCCGCACGGCATCATTCTGGTGACGGGCCCGACGGGTTCCGGCAAGTCGACCACGCTCAATGCCTTCCTGCAGGCGATCAACTCTCCTGATATCCGCATCGTGACGATCGAAGATCCGATCGAGTACGAAGTGCCTGGTGCCAATCAGGTGCAGACGCGCGCCGAGATCGGCCTCACGTTCGCCGGCGCTCTGCGCAGCACGCTCCGCCAAGATCCGGATGTCATCATGGTCGGCGAAATCCGCGATTTGGAGACGGCCGAGATCTCGATCCGCGCCTCGCTCACGGGTCACTTGGTCTTCTCGACCCTCCACACGAACGACGCGCCGGGGGCCATCACGCGTCTCGTCGACATGGGCGTCGAGCCCTTCCTCGTCGGCTCCGCGGTCGAACTGGTCATCGCTCAACGCCTCGTCCGCCGTCTCTGCCCGGATTGCGCCAAGACCGTCCCGGTCGACCGCGTTAAGGTCCTGCCTGCGCTCGAGGCCCTCGGCATGGATGAGTCTTTCCTGAAAGACGTCCCGACGCTCAAGGAAGCCTGCGGCTGCCGCAAGTGTCGTAACACGGGTTACCGCGGCCGCGTCGGGGTCTTCGAAATTTTCCACCCGAAGCCGCTGCACGACCTCATCGTCGGCCGCGTCTCCAATCGGGAGCTTACCGAGAAGGCCATCGAGCAGGGCATGCGCCCCCTCGCTAAGTCCGGCTGGCTCAAGGTCGCCGCGGGTCTCACGACCATCGACGAGCTCGTCCGTAACCTGAGCTCGAACGAATAGCCCAGCGATGGCCGTCTTCAATTACAGCGCGCGCGACGCTTCGGGCGCCGTGACCGAAGGCACCCTCGAGTCGCAGACGCGCCGTGAGGCGCTCCGCAAGCTGCAGTCCCGCGGCCTCAAGCCGCTCAAAGTCGAGGAAGCCGGCGCCGCCGTCCGTGCCAAGGAAGCCGTCCGCGAAGGCGGTCCGTCCGACAAGGAGCTTACGCCGACCGAAGCGGAGTGCCTGCCTTTCTTGGAGTCGATGGCCGACCTGGTCCGCTCCGGGATGTCCGCGGGCGAAGCGCTCCGCCTCCTCGCTCTCCGGCTCCAGAAATCGCGCCTCCGCGTCCTCTGCGCCGGAATCTGGTCCAAGCTCGGCGAAGGCCAGAGTCTTTCCGTCGCGATGGGCGGCTACCCGAAAGTCTTCGACGGCCAGACGCTCAACCTCATCGCCGCGGGCGAAGCCACGGGTAATATCCGCGACGTCCTGGAGCGCCTGATCACGCACTTCACCGAGCAGAAGGAGTTCAAGCGTAAGCTCATCAGTGCGATGGCCTACCCGCTCTTCATCTGCGTCATCGCGGTTGGCGTCGTCATCTTCTTCGTGCTCTTCCTGCTACCGCGCCTGCAGCAGTTGCTTTCGTCCCTCGGTGGCAAGCTGCCGCTCTCCACGAAGCTACTCATGACCTTTGCCGACGTCTTCGTCGTCGTCGGGCCAATCTTCTTGGTCGCGGCCATCCTCACGGCCATCGGGGTCGCGCGCTGGCGCAAGACGGAGGAAGGCAAGGTCGCTTCCGACGCGCTGCTGCTCAAGGTGCCCCTCGCCGGCTCCTTTGTGATGCGCGTCTCGGTCCTCAACTTCTGCCACACGCTCGCGGTGCTCCTCGAGAACGGCATCACGACCGCCGAGGCGCTCCGCCTCGCCGAGAAGACCGCCCCGAACCGCGCCCTGCGCCAGCAGCTCCGCGAAGCCACCGACCGCGTCCTCGAAGGCGACAGCCTCTCCAAGGCGCTCGGCCGTACGGGTTACTTCCCGCGCCTCCTCCTCGACCGCGTCGCCGTCGCTGAACAGACCGGCAACCTGGCGCCGGGCCTCCGCGACATTTCGCGTTCGTATCGCGCCGAGCTCGATCGCTGGCTCGGCACCATCTCGCAGACCATCTCCGCTTCGGTCCTCGTCGCCGCCTTCTCGTTCGTCGCCTTCATCGCCTTCGCGATCGTCGCCGCCGTCTTCGAAGTCAGCTCCAGCTTCCGGTTCTAAGGGCGTCTTACGCCGCCGCGCGGGTAGGGACGGCTCTCCGAGCCGTCCGTTCGCTTCCACGCGTGCGCATCTCGATCAACCCAACGGCGGGCTCGGAGAGCCACGCCCTACCCAATGCCCGCAGCCAATCATCCGGTCTCCGGTTTCCCTTTGAGCTTAAATTACCCGCCCCCCGCCCCCTGAAATGTTTTCCTACCCCAACCCCTACCCCTACCCCTACCCCTTAACTCACCTTTGCACAGGAGCTTCGCTCCGATTTGCACTTTTGCACTTCATGTCCCGCCACCCGCCACCCGGGGCTGCCACCCG
>CALQQQ010000047.1 GCA_943332745.1 Opitutus sp. GAS368
CGGGATGGAAGTCATAGGCTTGGGCGTTGGAGACCAGGCGGCTACGCGTGCAATAACGGCAATACGAGGCACAGCGGTCGGTAACCAGGAAGAGCACGCGATCCGGGTAGCGGTGAACGATACCCGGGACCGGCATCGTGCCCTCTTCGCCGACGGGATCCTCGGATTCACCCGGAGCAATGTAGGATTCCTCGATGCGCGGGATGACCTGCCGGCGGACCGGACAGTTCGGATCCTTGGGGTCGATGAGGTTGAAGAAATGCGGCGTGATTGAGAGCGAGAGCTTATGCGGCGCGAAGAGGCACCCTTCCCGCTCCTCCTTGGTCAGTTCGAGCATCTCCTCGAGCTGGGCCAGCGTCGTGATGCGATTGCGCAGTTGCCAATGCCAGTCGTTCCACTCTGCGGCGGGCACGTGCTTCCATCGGCCTTGGCCGGCATGCCAGTTTTCACGTAGGTCCTGAGGATACATCGGCTAAATCCCAATCTAACGGCCGCGACGCCCAATGCAAACGGGGAAGCACATCAGGGCAGGCCGCTCTCCTCATTAGACAGGTCAATCCCACGCGAAATCACCCCTGGTGAGGATTCTCCACGTGAGCCTGGACTCCCATCCGCTTCGCTTACTTCTTCTCGACGACCCACATGTTGCGGAACTCGACGGCGTCACCGTGCCACTGCAGGGCGAGGGGGAGCTTGTCCGCGTGCTTCGCGTAAGGGGGATTCTTCTTATGGCTGCTCGGGCCAATGTACTCGGTGCCGTCGGCATTGAAACGCGGGGCGGCCCACTCGATGTCGTAGCTATTCCAGCTGCGGGAAGGCAGGCAGGCGTTGAAAGCAGGCGGCTGCTGCCCGTAGATCGCGGCGGTCATACCATCGGCGTAAGTCTCGGTCTTGGAGCAATCGAGGACCTGAATCTCATAGGTCTTCATGAAGAAGATACCGCTGTTCGAGTTGCCCTGGCTCTTCTTCTTGGGGTCGGTATCGTAACCGGCGGCAGAGCGCCATTCGACGTGGAGGGTGACGTCGCCGAACGAACGCTTAGTGCGGATACCGTTGGTGCGGGCGATCATCACGCCGTCCTTGATCTCCCAAGTGACGGGACTCTTGTTCTTCGCATTCGGAGTGGCATCGGCCTCCCACTCCTGGGCGGCGTCGGCGCCACCGACGAGGACGATGGCTCCAGCGGGAGCGGCGGCTTCATTGCACTTCAACTTGGCGGCGTCGGCACGGGGCGGCTGCGGGCGGGCGGAGTCATGGACGCGCCACTGGGTGCCCGGGATGAAAGGGGTGTCGGTGTAGCCTTCGGCGGCGACGAGGCCGGCGGCGGCAAGGAGAGTCAGGAGGGAAGCGAGGCGCATGGAGGTATTAGGGTGCAGACAGGCTGAAGGGAGAGAGGTTCAACGGAAAGGGGAAATGAATCAGGGGTAGGGGTCGGGGCAGGGGTAGGGATAGTTGATCCAGCCACCCGCCACCCGAAATGACACCCACTACCCCCACCCCAACCCCTACCCCTAAAAACCCTATTTTACCCTTATTCTAGCCCTATCCCGAGCCCTAGCCCTATCCCTCCTTCGGCCCAATTCCATTGCCCTCCCCCTCCCGTTTCTCCAACTTACGGCCCATGTCCGCGCCCAAGGCCCGCTTCACCCTCGAATTCGAAAAGCCCCTCCGGGAGCTCGAGGACAAGATCAACTCCCTCCGCGCCTCCTCCGAGTCCGCCGGGATGGACGTCTCCAAAGAGGTCAAGTCCCTCGAGGTCAAGATGGAGCAGACCCGCCGCGAGGTCTACGGGAACCTAAACCCCTGGCAGCGCGTCCAGCTGGCCCGTCACCCCCGTCGCCCCTACTCTCTGGACTACATCGGTATGCTGTTCGATGACTTCCAGGAACTGCATGGCGACCGCCTCTACATGGACGACGAGTCCATCGTCGGCGGCACGGCGTTCTTCGAAGGCCGCCCGGTCATGGTCCTCGGCCAACAGAAGGGCCGCGACACGAAGGAAAATCTCCGCCGGAACTTCGGCTGCCCTAATCCCGAAGGCTACCGCAAGGCCCTTCGCCTGATGAAGATGGCCGCCACCTTCGGCTTGCCGATCATCACCCTCGTCGACACCCCCGGCGCCTTCCCCGGCATCGGCTCCGAAGAACGCCACGTCGCCGAAGCCATCGCGGTCAACCTCCGCGAGATGAGCCAGTTCGGCGTGCCGATCATCACCTTCGTCATCGGTGAAGGCGGTTCCGGCGGCGCCCTTGGCATCGCCGTCTCCAACAAGGTCTACATCCTCGAGAACGCCTACTACTCCGTCATCTCGCCTGAAGGCTGCGCGGCGATCCTCTTCAAGGACCGTGCCCACGCCCCGAAGGCCGCCGAAGCCCTACGCCTCGACGCCCCCAACCTCCTCAAGCTCGGCGTCGTCGACGGCGTCGTGAAGGAACCGCTCGGGGGCGCCCAGGAAGATCCGGCCGCCACGGGCTCGGCCATCCGCAAGACCCTCCGCGATTCGCTCGCCGACCTCGCCAAGGCCTCGCCGGAAAAACTCGTCGCGATGCGCTACGCGAAGTTCCGCGCGATGGGCGTTTATTCCGAATAAGCCGAACGCTCGGGCGACAAAAAAGGGGCGCCAGCGGCGCCCCTTTTTTTGTCGCGGTGCTACGCCGCTCAGCCGCCGTTTGCCAACAGACGGATGTAACGAGAATAGTTCCGTCCATGCTGATTAATGATGCGCCTGTAGTCGGCGGGATTGGCGAGCGTGGACGAGCCACCCAGCTGCTGGAGGCCGCGGAGTTCCTTCGAGCCATCGGGCGTGAGCACGGTCAAGGAGACCTCAACCGCCTTCAGCGAGTAAGGCAGATAAGGCAGGGGCGCGGCCGTCGCCACGCCAGCGGTCCCATTCGTGAGCAGCGCGTCGGGATAAATCCGGTCCGCGAAAATCCGCAGGCGGGAGCCAAAGTAGTCATACGGATGCACCTGGATGATGGAAGGCATGGGGGCGGGGATCGCTAAGGCCGTCGGCGCATAGCGTAACGGGGCGGCCTTCGTCGACCCCGTGTAGACAACACCCAACGAACTAAAGGCGCCTCCGTAGCCGCCATGTAAGGTCGAGCCAAACTTGAACGTATCCACCGCGACCGGCAGCACGGGACGAAGGGATTGCGGCAGGCGCGCCACCGGATCCTTCAGTGCCGTTGAGGAGACGGCGGAGGAGGGTAAGGATGAGGTGCACCAGAAAATCAGGTTCATCGCGACGACGTTGGAGCCGATGAAGTTCTGGTCGTCGAGTGTCCAGCACGGAGGGTTCGCCGTTAGGCTGGAGTCGATGAGGACCTTGGTCTGCTTCTGTCCGCCGGCGTCGGAAGCGCCGTAGTTTGAGATCGTCCGGGCGGGGCCAGACCAATAATCCCAAGGCGTGGGCGCCTTTGCGACCTCCGGAGCAGGCTCAACCGACGGCGGCGACTTGAAGATAATTGGGAAGGCCTCGGTGAAGGTGCCCTCGGGGTCGACGATGGTACGATAGACGCCATACACCTGCTGGATTGGCTCACCCGGCATGTCGAAAGGCGAACGCTGACCGAGCCGGTAGGAGATTGCGCAGACATCACCCTTCAAGGATTGGCGCGGCGTCGAGGCGGTGGGATTCCAGCGCGGACGATCTGGCGGGGACGCAAAGAACATGAGGATGGGCTGGTCGAGCCCCTTCATGTTGCCGATCGGTGCCGGCGCCTTTACCGGAGCTCCCGGGGATCCAGGCAAGATGACTTCCATCCAGCAACGCCCGTCGGGACGGAGGATGGCGGTCTGCAGGTCATTCTCGAGCGCATCCAGCACGCCACGAGCTTCGGACTGAGTGGAAAGTTCGGCGACCGCACGATCATAGGCCTTGAAGGTATCGGTGGCGATGGTCACGACGGCCAGGACGATGATGACCATAATCGAGGTAGCCACCATGACCTCGAGGAGCGTGAAGCCCCGGCGGACGGCGTTGGAGAAGGAAGGTGTTTTCATCGGCTGATGACGATATTCTGGACGAGCAGAGGAGTCTCCTCTCGGGCCTTGAAGACCGCGGAGTCTACATAGTCGTGAGGAAAGAATTCCGCCACTACCGGAAGGTAGGCTAGCGCGTACAGACGTGGGTCGACGGGCAGGCTTACGCCTGTCGCCCACTTGGCCGATTTCGGCTCACCCGTCGTCCCGTCCAACTCAAAACGCTGGCCGACGAGCAGCTTGGAAAGCGAGAGGCGGACGCGCATCGGCGAACCGATGACGTTACGCGCGCTGGCTGCCTGGGGGCTGAGGTTGTCGCTGTTGCCCTTGCAGCTGGCCACTTCCATCACCGAGGGATTCGACGAGAGATTGTATTGGACGTTCCCACCAGCCACCTGAGCGTCGGACGTAGCGAGGACAACCTTGCGCTCATAGACATACAACCAGACGGCGGTGGTGCCATTGTCCTTGGCACCGGCGAGCAAGCGGTAAGCGATGTCAAAGTTACTCGCCGGATTGGCCAGATCGGGATCGAGCGGCGGGTTGAATGCTGTGCCCTGCTGCAGGTAGGTGGTATTTGTGACCGTAGTATCCGCGGCCGCCGTCAGGTAGAGGATCGAACGAGGATTCTCCAAGGCACCAACCAAGCGGGTCACGCCGGCCAGCGCGCGATTGGTCTGCATGATGTCGTCGACCTGCTGGAAGGTAGAACCCAGGATGCCGACCAACGACATGATTGCGATGCCGACGATGCCGATGGCGAGCGTGACCTCGACCAAGGAGAAGCCGCGGCGGGAAGAAGGAGAAGGTCGCATGGTGTTCATTTGGTCAGATTGGCTTTGTCCATCTCGTCGGGATCACTCGTAAAGGAGACGTCCCCGTTGGGACGGAGCGCGAGCGCGGCAAACTGGCTCTCCGAGGCGAGGTTGAGCGCCACACTGGCCCCATCAAGCATCATGGAACCCTTGGCGAGAACGATCATGACGCGGCCCAGATGGTTGGACGCGCCAGTCGGCTGGATCTCGATATAATACCACTTCTTGGCGCCCATGGTACTCATCGCCTGAAGGCTGGTGGGCTGATTGACGGGCGTGAACATCACCCAAGGGGGGCTACTGCCAGCCGAATCCTGCGCGTTACCGGTGTTGTCGGCGATTGACCCGATGATGCTGCGACGCGTGTTGGCCAGCATGGCTGCTCCGGGAGGAGGGTTGATGGTCGTCGTGGTGTCGTTTTTGGGCGGGATGAAATAGACGCCCGCCGGAAGCATCGAAGTCCCCTCCGGTGTGATCCATTTGTAACGATTGTCGTTCGTGGCCGTGATCAAGACGGGGTCGTTCGGGGCGGCCGAAGCCAACGTCACGCCGCCGATGGCGACGCAGAATTGTCGGAGGTGATTCACCGGATCCGTGGGGTCGTTAAGGATGAGCAGACGATAGCGTGAATTATAGGAGATACCCGTACCAGCGGTACCACGACTCATGAGGGCCATCGCACGGACCGAACGGATCGTGGAACCAACCATGCGCTGCCCGGCCGGGAGGCCGCCGCCGTCGCCGGTACTCAACCCGAGGAACATGCCAGAAATAAGCAGGATGATCGTGATGACGAGCAGGAGCTCGATCAGCGTGAACCCTCGGCGGGGCCGGCGACTGGGGTGAAGCGCAACCATTACTGGATGGCGATGACGTCGGCGAGGTCAGGCTCGGTCAGACCACCGGCGGAGGCAAAATCACCTCCGGCAATCGTGGTGTAGATGATCACACGGGCGGGAATACCGGTGGTCCCCAAGGTCACAATATCGTCCGGCCAGACGCCTCCAGGCGAATTGACTCCCTTGAGGTTACCTGAGCCGTCAGTATCAAAAATAATGCGAATCTTGTTGTTGCCGAAACGGTCGACGAGCTTGGAGGCCTCCGTCAGCTCGTTGCCGGAGAAACTAGGATCCTCGAAATCATCGCGGGCGAAGGAGCAGAACTCCTCAGCGTTGCGGTTGAACTTCGCACGATCTCCGGAAGGTCCGCCGCTGAGCAGCACCCCCATCGGCGACTTAGCGGACATCGCCTTGATGAAATTTGCGCCAATCGGATCGACCTCCAGCTGATGCAGCGTGTCGGCCGCGGTGTTATATTTGACCGTCCCGATATTGGGATAGAAACCGTAGACCTGCTTGTAACGGGTCACCCCATTAGCCCACTGCGAAAACGTCGACTGCGCCGTGGCGAGCTTCGCCTTCTTGCGGATACCGCCGATGGCGGGGAAAAGCACCCCCGCCAGAATGCCGATGATGGCGATGACGGTGAGAAGCTCGATGAGCGTGAAGCCAGGGCGACGACGGGAGGTCATGGAAAATCGGGGTGGATTGCGGGGAAAGATATCTTACCCCCACCCCTCGCAGGTTGAACAGTCAAAAACCGCCTTTTTCTCCACCCAACCGCTCACTTGAGCCAAATAAAGCAACCAAGGGCCAAAGCCGTGGGAGTCAACGCCCAGAGGAATAGCCGCCACGCCGAAACCCCTTCAGGGAACCATGGCGAAAGAATGGACTGACCAGCCGGATTCGGGGCGTTGGCGATAACGGTAAGACCACCCCCCGCCAAGGCCCCAGCCACCACGGCATGCCGCAAGGCCTCCGCCGCTGGGCCAGCCGCCGAGAAAGCCGGCACCTGTGAGGCGAGATAGGTCACTGCGGCGTTGTCATTAAACGCCGTCAGGAAAGTCGCCGTGGCCAGCAACGCCCCCTCCCCCATCCTACTGAGTACCGGTGAAATCCACCATCCTTGGACGCCGCCGAGCACGACGAGACCGGCCAAGAAGAAGCCGACGAGCGCCGGCCCGCGCAAGCCCGGCGCGGGCTGCCAGCGGGAGGTCGCCGTGGTGAACGCCAGGAAGACGAGGAACCCACCCAACATGAGGACGGGCCGATGCTCGGCCAGCATCAGGACCGTCCACACCATGCAAGCGAGATGAAAGACGACGACCCAGGCGGGCATCGGAGGCCGGTGAGCGTTCTCCTCCGTTGCTCCCTTGAGTGACGCAAGCTCGCGCCGGAACCAGAATAGATAAGCGAAGTTCGAAAGCAGGATAGAGACGAGCGCGGCGACCCCGAAATGCGCGAAGACATCCTTCAACCCCCAGCCCCATTTCGCGGCGACCATGACGATCGGCGGAGCGGCGAAATGCGTCAAGGCACCGCCGACAGAGACGTTCACGAACAGGAGGGCCAAAGTGGCGTAGCGCAGCGGCTCGGAGGGTTTCAGGCTGTAGAACTGGGCCGAAAGTAGCATCGCCCCAATCGTCATGGCCGCCGGTTCGGTAATGAGCGATCCGAGCAACGGCGCGAGCGTGAGCACCACGAACCAATGCGCAATCGGCGTGCCGCCGAACAGCCGCCCAACGCGACCGAGTAGGCCAGCCGCCAAGGCCATCACGGGCTTCGATGCGGCCATGACCATGATGACAAAGACGAAAAGGGGTTCGACGAACTTGGACGGGCCGTCCGCGGCGGTGGCCACGTATTCGCCTGTCTCGACGTAACGCGCCGCGAAAGCCCAGCCCTTACCGGGCCAGCAGACCATCAGGATGAAAAGCACGATGGCCCAGAGGCCGAAGACCACCTCGACTTCACCGAGCAGGTGAAGCGCCGCGCCCTTGATCCCGCCCTGCTTCTCTGCGGTGTGCGCGGCCCGCGCGATCAACGGACACAGAAACGCATGCGCGACCGCGGCGAAGAAGACCAAGGTGCCAGCCAGCAAGAAAAGGTCCGCCGACATGGAGGCGGCGAGTTCGGACCAGAGGTCTAGCTGGGCGGGCATGCCCCAACCTCACCGCAACGCGGCGGGGTGGGCAATCCTAGCCGAACGGCTACTGGGCAGCCGGCACGACGTCGGGACGGGCGCCACCGAGGGCC
>CALQQQ010000048.1 GCA_943332745.1 Opitutus sp. GAS368
AAGACGACCGTTCAGCTTGAGGTAATGCTTTAGGAGCACCGGCACGGCCTTGGCGTCCGGCTCGAGGTCGCTGACTAAGCTCGACACGTGCTCGAGATCGAAGGCGCAACGCTGCAGGACGTCGAGGTCGGCGTCGTGCAGGCTCATCGAACGCGGCGGATTCTTCGCCCTCACCAGCGGCAGAAGGTCGTCGGCCGAACGGTTGTTCTTCAGATAGGAAAGGATGAGTTCCTTCGAGGCCTGGCCGTACTCGGGGTTGATGCTCACGGGACCGAACAGCAGGTGATACTTTGGGAAACGGACGACGTAGCGGCCGATACCTCGCCAGAGGAGCGGCAGGCTGGTGGGCTTCCTTTGATACTCCTTCCGGATAAACGATCGGCCCATCTCAAGCGCGGGATCCATGCGGCGGAAGAAGTCGCCCTTGAATTCAAAGAGCGTCGAGGTGTAGAGCCCATGCTTGCCCTGCAGCGGCAGGATGCGGTCGGTCGGTCCGAGGCGATAGCCTCCGACGATCGCCGAAGCTTTGTCGTCCCAAAGCACAACTTGATCATACCATGCGTCGAAAGCATCGAGGTCGCAGTCGAGACCAGTACCCTCCGAGACCGAACGGAAGGTCGTCTCACGCAGGCGGCCGATCTCGCGCAGGGTGTGCGGCAGATCTTTGCCCAAGAAGCGGTAGACCTTGAAGTCGCCGCTGGTCAGCAGCAGGTCTTCTGGAGGCAGGCTTTGCAGCTCGGCACGTAAAAGAAGCGGATTCACCGGCGCGATGATCGAAGCCTGCGGGGCCGCGGGCTTGGCGGCCGCGACCTTCTCGCGATCACTGCGACTAGAGAGCAGCTCGCAACGCAGGCGAAGGAAACTCGTGGCTTCCTCGTCCTCTGGATGATCCGCCAACTGGGCCGGCGTCACGGGATTGGCCGTGCGGAGACGGATGACCTTACCGTGGTGATGCAAGAACTCGCGTAGGAGGAGCATCGTCCGGACCTTCGGGTGAATAAGGCCGAGCGATTGAAAGAGCCCGGAGTTCCGGCCCTCGATTCGCATAGGAAGAATCGAAGCACCGACCTTACGGGCCATGCGCACTACCTGCGGGGACCAAACGGGGTCGTCCACGCGACGAGACTTCAGGCGGAGACTGGAAACCTCGCCAGAAGGGAAAGTCATAATGCAGCCACCCGCACGCAGATGTGCAAGGATACGGCGGGTGCCCGTGATATTGCCTGGATCCGCCGCATCCGGGCTAAAGGGATTGACCTCGATCAACCAAGGACGGATGCCCGGAATCTGACTGAGCCAACGATTACCCACGACCAAGGCATCCGGTCGGGCCCGCAAGAGGAAATCCATTGCCACCAAGCCGTCGGCCAGACCGTGCGGATGATTTGCGACCACGACGAGTGGCCCCGTCCGCGGAATGCGCGCGAGGCATTGATCGCTCCAAGTATTGCACAGTCCCGCCTGCTCCATCGCGGAGGTGAAGAAATCTGGGCGTCCCGCCACATGGATGCGTTCAAGGAAAGCATCGAAGGCACGGACCTTGAAGAAACGGTCCAACACGGGCTCGGCCCAGGCCAGCGGGCCGAGATTGGCCTTAAGTTCGTCAGTATTTCTGGGAGCGCGCTGCGGTGACATCTATGGCAATGATGCCACGGATGTGCGAACAGACAGGGGCAGACCCGTGACAATGTGGTGTCAGCCTGCGGCAAACCCGAAGAATTCGCGGGCATTGCGCGTGGCAACCTCGGCGACCTCATCCGCCGGTAGCCCCAGCAGCTCCGCGGCCTTGGCGCAGATTTCGGGAAGATAGGCGGGGGTATTTTCCTTACCACGGACGGATTGCGGGGCGAGGTAGGGGGCATCGGTCTCCAGCATCAGCCGGGCGAGGCCCTGTGCCTTGAGCGCCTGACGGATCTCCTCAGACTTGGCGTAGGTGATGATTCCGGTAAAGGAGGCGCGACCGCCACGTTGGTTGACCTGACGGACCTGCTCCGGGCCTTCGACGAAGCAATGGAACACTACCTTGCGCCAATCCACGCCACTGGCGTCGATCAGCCGCACACAATCGTCGAACGCATGCCGTGAGTGGATGACCACGGGGCAACCGAACTGATAGGCCAGCGAAAGCTGGCAACGGAAAGCTTCCTGCTGCCAGCCCTTGATACGTTCAGCTTCGATGGCCTCCGTCGGCAGGCGAAAATAATCCAGGCCGATCTCTCCGAGAGCGGCTGGATGTGTGTGGTCGGCAAAATAAGGCGAGATGGCTGCGACCGTCTCCTCCCAGCCTTCTTCGACGTGGCAGGGATGCAGGCCGACCGTGTGCCGGAAGAAATCAGGCTGCGACGTGGCGAGATCTCGGTAGGCGGACCAGTCCTTGAGGTCCGTGCCGATGGCGACGACGCCTTCGACGCCGGCGGCCCGGCATTCCGCCACCCAAGCGGCGAGACGGCCAGCCTTGACGGCGTATTCCGGGTGACAATGGGAGTCCAGCAGGCGCACGCGGTGATTAGGCTATCCGGGGAAGAAAGCGCAAGACCACAGCCCTGCCTTGAAAAAGCCGCCCTGCCCTGCACGTTGGCCGGATGCACCACTGGCTGATGAAGTCCGAACCCGACGAGTTCTCCTTCCAGGAGCTCGAACGCAAGGGTAAGGAACCGTGGACCGGCGTACGCAATTATCAGGCGCGTAACTTCATGCGTGCCGCCAAGGTCGGTGACCTAGTTTTATTCTATCACTCCAACTGCGACGACCCCGGTATCGTCGGCGTAGCCAAGGTGTCCAAAGAAGCTTTCGACGACCCCACGCAGTTCGAACCCAAGTCGGATTACTACGACGCCAAGTCGACAAAGGATAATCCGCGCTGGAGTTGCATCGAGGTGTCATTCCACCAGGGCTTCAAGCGACTCGTCAGCCTACCCGACCTCCGCGACTCCGCGGCGCTCAAGGAAATGCTGATCCTGCGCCCAGGTAACCGTCTCTCCGTCACGCCCGTGACCGCCGCTGAATTCAAGGCGATTGCCGGACTGGGCGGGCTCAGGAAGTAGCCTCTTCGGTCGGCAGCCACATCGCCAGGATGGCGGCGGGCAGAAATAGGATCGAAGCGTAAAGCAGTACCGAGCTGAAATCGGAGGGCTTGGCGAAGATGCCGAAGAACACAGTACCCGCGGCGGCGAAGACGCGGCCGATATTATAGCTGAAGCCTGCGCCGGTCGTACGGAGCAGGGTCGGGAACAGCGGGGGCAGCGCCATCGTGAAGAGACCGAACACCCCCTGGCAGAAGCCCACGCCGGCATAGAGCGCATAGGTCGCGCCGAGGCTCCACGGGAACGCGAAAGTCAACGCCATCAGAATGAAGTAGACACTAAAGAACGCCGCCAAAGCGCGACGGTAACCGAATCGTTGGGCCGCCCAGCCTGAGGCGAAGTTGCCGACCACCGAAGCCGAGATAACACAAAAGAGCGCAGTGGCGACGACCTCCGCCTTGTCGAGCGAGCGAGCGATGACTTCAGGGTGAGAACGGATGAAGGCCTGTTGCCAGAACATGAAGCACCAGTGGCCGGTCAGCGAAATTGCGCAAAGCGTGGAGGCGATGAGCGTCGTGCGGCGGATGTTGCGTCCAAACAGGCCCATCATCGAGGGAGCCGCCTGCTTGCCCTTCTCGGCCGACCACTCGGCGGTCTCGGGAACCTCCTTACGGATCCAGAGCGTCACGAACGCCGGCAAGACACCAATCAGGAAGACCCAGCGGGGCTCATAGCCAGGAACCTTCTGGAGCAAGAAGACGCCGGCGATGGCGGCCAGGATGCCGAAGTTCACGGCGCACTGCAGGACCGCGGCGATCCACGGGCGCCACTTCTTCGGCCAAGTCTCGGAAAGCAGCGAGGCACCGACCGCCCATTCACCACCGATACCCAGCGCTGCGAGAAAGCGGAAGATCATCAACTGCCACCAGTTCTCCGCGAAGAACGATAGGCCGGTAAAGAGCGCGTACGTCAGGATCGTCAGGACGAGTGTACGGCTGCGGCCGAGCCGATCGCCAATGATACCAAAGAAAGCGCCACCCAAGGCCCAACCGAGCAGGAAAGCCGCCTGGATGTACGAGCCATAACGGCCGACATCAGGGTCGGTGTCTTTGACCATTAGCAGCTCGGCCACGAAGACGGTGGCGACGAGCGTGTAGAGATGTAGGTCGAGTCCGTCGAAGAACCAGCCTAACCAGGCCGCGAGGCCAGACTTCTTCTGGTGCGAAGAAAGTTCGCTGAGCTTCGTGGCTTCGGCGGGGGTATCGCGCATAGTGAGACAGTTGAAACCGCCTAGAAATTAGCAAGGCGGGCTTTGCGGCCCGCCCTGCGTGAGGACTTACTTCTTGGCCTTAGCCTTGGGGGCGGGCGTCGGGGTATAGGGCTGATTAGTCATGGCGCCAGGGGCGACCTTGAGGAGGTTCGGGGACATGTCCGGCGCCTTGGCATCGCCGTTGGCCCACTTAAGGCCGCCCACCAGGATTTGCTGGAAGGTCGGGTTGGTCCACACGTCGTCGCGGTGACCCATAGCGGTATAAAAGACGCGTCCCTTGCCTTCGTATTTAGCCCAGCAATTAGGGAAAGGCGGGCGCTTGTAGTCGTCCCCATCGAGGGCGGGATCATTGAAGACCGTCAGGACGTGGATCTCGGGCCGGAAATCCTTCAGGGTGTACCATTCTTCGACGAAGGAGAACGAGTCGCCGACCTTCTCGAAGCCCGGAAAGGTCTTATCGATGACCTTGTTCACGCCAGCCTGCTGCTTGCCATGGCGGATAAATTCAGCGCCCAGAAAGCAGACATAGGCATCAGCCTTGTCACCGTGGTTGGTGAAACGAGGTAGTTCCTTTTTAGACTCGTTGTCGGTGTGGAAGGTGTCGGCGGCGGAGTGCGTGCCCACGAACCCCTTGCCGGACTTCACAAAATCAAAGAGGGCCTGCTTGCCGGCCATCGACATCGGCGGGTTCTTATCGTTACCTTCAGAGCAGAGGTCGCCGGTGGTATAGAACATCACGGTGTCGAACTGGGCGAGGTACGCAGGTGAGAACTTCGAGCCGTCCTTGGAGAAGACGAACTCGATATTGTTGGCGGCGCCCATCTCGAGGAGCTGCTTCTCGGCGAAGCTGGGCTGCCCCTTCTTATAAGAGATGACGTCGTGCTCGTAACCCGAGGACTTGGTAAAGAAGAGGACCTTGCGCTTGGGAGCGTCGGCAGCGAATGTGCTGAGCGACAGCAGGCAGAGGAGGAGCGAGCGAAGTATCATAGGGGTAGATATCCCCAGAGACAAAGCCACCTCACGCTTCGCAGGCAAGCCGATTGGGGCTCAGCGAACCGCGGAACGACGCACCGCTGGCAATTCGCGGCTTATTTCCACGAGGCGATAACCGAAACCAGGACCTCGTAGACTGGCACCGTCGACCTGGCCGTCACGACGCGAATACAGCGCTGGGTGCACCTTGGCCTCGGCCGCAGAAGCTGCGGGGTAGAACTGCATGCCGTTAGTCTCCACGCCAGCGATGGTGGGCGCGTGGGCGGCGAGCAGCACGTGCGTCATCTGCGCCATCATGGGATTGGTGAGATCCTGCACCATGAGCTGCATCCCGTGGGCGCGGGCCCAGCAGAGACTGAGGAGTGCGCCTGTCTGGGTCTTGCAGGTCTTGAGGGCCACGCCGGTCCAGCCGAGTTCGCGACCAAGGCGGACGATGCGCCAATCATGCGCGCTCTCATCGAGGAAGAGCGGCATGCGCTGGCTCACGGAGTGGACATCGATGCGATGCTCCTCGAGCTCATACGGGAACGGCTGCTCGACGTAGCTGAGTCGCTTCCAAAGCTCCGGCAATTCGACCTTCACGCGATCGAGGACGCCGTTCACGTAGGCTGGGTCCATGACCGTGCAATTGAAGTCAGCGGTGAAGAGCTCGACACCGAGCGGCAGACCGATCTCGGCGATACGCTTCAGGCGTTCAAAATCCCAGGGGGCGTCGTTGCCGCGCAACTTGACCTTCAGAGCCTTCAGGCCATCGGCCTTGATCCATTCGTCGAGCGAGAACGGATAGCCGTCGGCGACCTTGTTCGCGCCGGCTTCGGCGAGCGTAAGGAAGTCGAGGCCACCGACGAGATGCCAGGCGAGGAGCTTGGTCGTCACCGGTGAGCGAAAATAATCGACCGGGTAGCGACCGGCAAAGGAGACGCCCTTGGCATCGGCAGCGGGAGTGACGTACGCCGATAGGTCCCGATTCATCCAAGGCGCGCAGTAAGTGGAATACGTCGGTACGCCATGGGCGACGCCATAGGCGTCATGCAGGGCGAGATCGAAGGGTGAGCAGCAGACCAAGGCCGCCAGCGTCGGGATGGCGACCCCTTCGGGCAGGCCCGCGTTGAACTTCTTCAGGATACCCGGCAGCGCTTCCTCGAGGAAATCGTGGCCAACCTCCATCGGATGGCCGCGTATTCCGAAAGCCGCATAGGCCTCGGTCAGCGTATCGCAGAAATCCTGCAACGCCTTCGAGCGGACGTCATAGGGGACCGGCGAGGGCCAGACCCACTGGACGCTGAGCGGCGTCTCGCCCCACCCTTCGGCAACGGAGCCATCGGCTTTCTCGACCGTGACGCACACGCGAGCGCAGACCACGCTCGTGACCGTCTCATGACCGAATTTAAGCGGAAGTCGCAGGGTGACTGGCAAAGCGTGCCAACGCACCGCGCGGATCTGGACGTCGCGTAAATTCATCAGCAATCAATCCTGCAAAGACTGACCGGAGGTCTCGCGACCGAACTGAGCGATGAAAAAACCAACGATGTAGACCAAGGTAATCGCCGCCGCCGCTTCTTGGTAACCACCGAGATGCTTGACCAACGATCCGCTGAGCAGAACGAATGGGACCGCCACGAGCCGCCCAGCGTTATAGCACACACCCTGTCCGGTAGCGCGCACACGCGTCGGGAAGAGTTCCGGGAGATACAGCGGGAAGAAACCGAAGAAAGCCGAGGTGGCCATACCGAGCAGGAATACCTTGAGGGTCATCAACACTGGGAAGACCCCAAAAATCAGCGTGCCGGTCCAATCTGAGGGAGTGCGATAAACCCAAGCCGTAACGACCAGACCTAGGGCACAGAGAATCTGGTAGCCGCGACGCCGAGAAAGCTTCGCCAGAAGCAACGGGGCGATGACCGTACCGACACAGGCGCCGGAGGAGAGCACCACGAGGGCGAACGCCTTAGCCCGGGTATTTGCAGGGCCGGCAAGCTCGGAAACCCAGAGCGGTAACCACTGCACGGCACCCCAAGTGCTTACGAAAACCACCGAGACCATCATAATCCCCCCGACCGTCGAACCAAGCAACTCGCCGCTGAAAATTTCTGCCAGGCGGGCCCGGGTTGGACGCGTGCCGGGGAGTAGGGCTTGTTCTGCTTCCTTCTGGGCAGAGCGTTCCCACTTCTCGGACTCCGGCACGAAGAAACGAATCATCAAAGTGAGAATCGCAGGCGAAGCGCCGATGAGAAAATGAATACGCCAAGATTCATCGGAAGCGGGATAGGCCAGAGCCACACACCCCACCAGAACCATTCCTAAGTTGGCAGCCATTCCAATCATACCGGCCATCTTAGACCGATGGCGCTCTGGCCAAGCCTCCATCACCAAGGCAACGCCGAGAGCCCATTCGCCACCCATACCGAGGGCGGCCATGAAACGGGCGGCCATGAGGTGCGTCGGGTCGGTCGCGAAATAACAGACCCCACTGAAAATTGAGTAGAAGAGAATACTAATGGACATCGCCTTCACCCGCCCGATGCGGTCACCCAGCCAACCGAAAGCGGCTCCAC
>CALQQQ010000049.1 GCA_943332745.1 Opitutus sp. GAS368
TCGACGCCGAGGAGTTCGCGGAGGCTGTTGCGGTATTCGCGTCGGTTGAGGCGGCGCATCGTGATGACGCCGTTCTGGTCGCATAGTTTCTTACGGGCGGCCACCATCATATTGGAAAGGTCGTCGAGTAGCTCCGTCTTGGCGGCGGCGGAGGGTTGCTTCTTATCCTCCGGTGGCATCTCGCCGGAGTTGATCTGGTTGAGCACCTTCTGCCAGCGCTCGGCGGTCTCGACGGTGTCGACCTTGAGGGGGAGCTGGTCGATGCGGAATTTACCCTTCTGCTTGTCCGGGCCGTGGCAAGAGACGCAGGTGTCCTTGAAGAGCTGCTGGTGCTTGGCATCCAGACGAACCTCCGGAGCATCTTCAGCCGCGAAGGCCAAAGAGGCGAAAAGGACAGGGAGCAGGTGCTTCATGAAAAGACGGGGTCCGAAGGGGTTTGGGGTATCGATATGAGTGTCGACACACCAAGGGCTGACAAGCCCCGAGGGGGCTTGGTTCCTGATAATTCCGTGACCCTGCGTCTTTTGCCCTGCCAATCGCTCTTAGCGCAATACTTCCGCCTGCGGCTTGCCCTCGGCATCCAGCAGCTGGAACTCATGGACCCCTTGATTGGAGGCATCCGTGTAGGTCCAGACGACCTTCTTCTCTCGGGTGATCTCGACGAGCTTGGCCTGCGGGGCGCGGGCGGCGTAGTTGCTGAAGACGATGTTGCCGTTAGGCAGCCAGGAGAGGGCCGTGGTGCGGTTGACCTGCACGCCCGCGAGGTCGCCATCCCGGAGTTCCCAGACGATCTTACCGGCCGCATCGACCTCGATGATATGGCTGCCGACGGTGAGGCTGATGAGCGTGTGGCCGGCGGCGTTACGCAGGCAGCAGAAGGAGCGGTTGTCCAAGGTCGACTCCGGGCTCTTGCGTTCCCAGACGACTTTTCCGGCGCCGTCATATTCGCGGACGGTCTTGTCCTGGGGGACGAGGTAGTGGCCGTTGGGAAGTTTGCGGGCCATGCGGCTCTGCATGTGGTGATTGGTGACCTGGCAACCCAGCGGGATCTCGACCTTGATCGAACCGTCGCGGGCGACCTCGAGCAGGCGCGGTTTATCACCCGCTTCGGTCAGCATCACGTTGCCGTCAGCAAGCAGGACGGCCGTGTTCACTTCCGACTGCGCGCCCTTGTATTCCCAGACGACTTTCTGGTCGCGGGTCACTTCGACGACGGCACCGCCGGGATAGGCCTTCGTTTTCGAGAGCGTGAGCAGCAGGTTGCCGTTCGGCAGGATATAGCCATCGCGCGTGACCGCGGGATATTTCCAAGTGACTTTGCCGGAGGCATCGACGATCTGCGTCAGGCCGCCGAGCATCAGGAAGGAACGACCGCCCGGCTGGTCAGCAGCGGCGAGCGAGAGGCCTGTGAGGAGCAGGCAGAGGAGGGGACGGATCATTTGATTTCCTGGTAATCGGAGGTGAGCGTCAGCTGGTCGGCGTAGGCGTTGATATACCAGGCGGTCGTGCCGGGGGGCAACGGAGCGGAGGTCGTCGTGCCGCCGCCGCCGCTGGCGGCCATGGCGGGCGCCTCGATCCATTTCCGTGTGCCAGTGAAGCCCTTGTCGGTCGTCGACACGAGGACGGCGCGCGTGATGGGTTTGGTGGAATGGAAGACGGCGATGGCCGTGCCGGAGTCGGTCTTGGCTGAAGGCGAGCGGCCCCACGGTTTGCCGGTCTCGACGACGCTCTTCGCGAAGGCATAGCTATCGGGCGGGTTCCAGCCGGCGGGGTGGCTGTGGCCCATCTTCGAGACGAGCGAGACCATGCGAGGTCCGGGTGCTTTGCGGTAGTTCTCGGCTTGGCAACCCAGCGGGAAGTGGGCGTCCTGCGGCCAGGAGAGCCAGAGGACCGGCATCTTCACGCGCTCGGCGTAGTTCATGCCGTCCCAGACCTGTTGGTAGCCTTCGTTGTCATGCAGGGCTTTGCCCCAGCCGTTCTCTGCGTCGAAGAGATGTCCGCAGCCATAGGTCGGGATGCCGAAGGCGAAACGTTCATCGAGCCCGATGGCGGTGCTCGTGATCACGCCGCCCCAGGAGATGCCCATCACGCCGATCTTGGAGGCGTCGACTTCCGGGAGTGAGCGCAGCAGTGAATTCGCCAGCATCGTATCGGCGAGGGCGTGATACATCCACTGTTCCTTCAGCGGGAGCTTCGTGTCAACGAAGGTGCCGTCACGGGCCGGTCCGGCAAAGGGATGGCGGGACCACGTGCTACGGCCTTTCACCTTGTTCTCGTTCACGTCGGTCTGGCCTTCGACCGCGATGCTGATGGCCGCGAACCCTTGGTCGTTCCATTTCTTCACCCATTCCTTGAAGGCCGTGCCGCCGCCGCCATGGATCAGGACGATGCCAGGGACCTTGCTTTCGCGCTTGGCCGGCAATCCGATCCAGGCAAAGACGCGGGTCGGCTTTCCGCCGTAGGGTAGGGCGTCGTAGTAGATCGCCCGGACCTGCCCCTCGGGCTTGAAGCCCTCGGCCTCGTAGGTCTTGGGGGCCTGGGCGCAGGTGTCGACGAGCCCCAGCACCACCTTGCGGTCAGCGATGGATTCGGCGTGGAGCGAGGTCACGAGCAGCAGATAGGCGAGGTGTCGCATGGGGGTAAGTGGTGTAAGAGAATGGGGTCAGACCCCATTAATAGGGTCTGACCCCATTATGCGGGCAAGGTCGGGTGGGTATTTACTTCTGGGTGAAGACGAACACGCCGTGCTTGTTGGCGATGACGATGTCCGGCTTGTTGTCCTGGTTCACCTTGCCGGCGAAGAACTGGGTGCCGACGCCGCTGTCGTTGTCGATGCGGCGGGGGACGAACGAGGCGGCACCCTTGCCGTCGCGGTTGAGTTCGAACCAATTGAGCACCGGGTCGGCGTTCGGTTCGTCGTCGCCCTTGATGCCGTGGGCCCAGCGGCGCTTGCCGCAGACGATGTCGGGCAAGCCGTCGCCGTTGATGTCTTCGAGTTGGACGGCGTGGATCTGGCTGAAGCCCTTGCCGTCGGCGTTGTCTTCCTTGGTCTTGCCGAGGATGACGTGCTCCGTGAAGGAGCCGTCGGCGTTCTGTTCGAACCAGGAGAGGCCGTAGCTGTGGGCCTTGATGCTCGTGATGACGTCGGGGCGGCCATCCTTGTTCACGTCGTAGACGTACATCTGGGCGCCACCTTGGCCGAAGTTGGCCTTGTGGAATTTCCATGGGCCGGGGGCGGCGAGGTCCTTGGGCTGTTCGTACCAGCCGTTGGCCTCGAGGATGTCCATGCGGCCGTCACCGTTGACGTCGCCGGCGCCGTAGCCGTGCGTGTACTTGAAGATCTTCTGGTCGTTCTCCTTGGACTTCTCGGTGATGGCGTGGAACTTCGCCTTGCCGAAGGGATTGGCCCAATCGATCTCGGCGTAGCCGAACTGGCCGCCATGGCGCCCCTTGTTGTTCTTCGGGTCCTTCTTGAAGTCGCTCGTATGGACGAGAAGCTCGGGCTTGCCGTCACCGTTCATGTCGACGAGTTGGGGGGATTCACCGTCGGCGACGTCGAAGATGTTATGGACGGTCCAGGGGCCGGGCTTGCCCTTCGGGTTCTCGTAGACGAGGGCGGGGTCGCCCGGGAAGCCGTAGACGAGGATGTCGGCCCAGCCGTCGCCATTGAAGTCGTAGGCGTAGGAGATGAAGTAGTCGGAATAACCCGTGGCGCCGTTGAAGGGCGTCTTGTTCGGTCCCTTGTCATGGGAGGGTTCGACGGCGTAGCTGATGCGCTGCTTGAAGTCAGGGCCCTTCCAGATGTACCAGCCGGCGGCGACGTCGACATGGCCGTCATGGTCGAAGTCGGCGACCGCGCAACCTTCGGCGACGAAGTCCTTGGTCAGGGTC
Source organism: Opitutus sp. GAS368 (assembly GCA_943332745.1). Next base: position 3,892 of record CALQQQ010000049.1, read on the forward strand.
TGCTTGGTGAAGCTGACCTCGGCGGCGGTAGCCGTCGCGGCGAGGAGGAGGGAGGCGAGGAATCGCATGGGGGTATCATTAATACACCCTACGCCCCGAATGGTTGCGAGGAGTTTTTGGAAAATGCCGAATCGCGGCCTTATGGTTACTCCAAGCGGCCGAACATGATGCGTTCTTTACGGCTGGGATCGGAGTTGCCCTGGGTCACGCAGAACCAAATCTGTCCATTGGCCTCAACGAAAGTGGGGTATTGGAAGGACTTCGTGGTTTCGAAGCGGTACTTGCGCTCCCAGGTCTTACCGTCCTTGGAGACATCGAGGTTGAAGACGCTGCGGCTGACCTTGTCGATCTGGGTGCGTTCCTGCCAGCCGAGGTAATAGATGCCATTGAACTTGTCGAAGGTCGGCTTGGACGCGGCGCCATTCTTCACGAAGTCCTTCTCGCCGCCAATCGTCCAGGTCTTGCCGTCCTTGCTTTCGGAGAACCAGTAGTTGCGGTCGCCGTTCTCCTTGCGACAGATGGCGAGCCAAGTGCCATCGGGGAGGCGGTTGACAGCTGGTTCGGTCAGCGCGGGTTCGCCGGGGCCATTGAAGTGTCCGACAATCGTCAGCGTGTCGGCGGCGGCGTTGAGGGTGCAGAGCGCCTGCTGGGCCCCTAGGTAGTTGTTGATGGCGATGTAAGTTCGGCCGTCGAACTCTTTGAAATTATCGAAGAGGTATAGGCCGGCGTCGACGGGCTTGCGCTTGAAGCCCTGCTTGGCGGCGTCGGCGTAGAGATGCTTCGGCTGAAGGTCGAACGTGCCGTCGCTCGTCGTGAGCTTCATGCGATGGATCGCCGCTTCGAAGGTCAGCGTGGCCAGATCGAAGTCGCGGTAATAGGTCTGCGATTGGCGCTTGCCGGGTTGCTCGCTGGCGAACCAGCAGCGGAGGGTGTGCGGGCCGACCTGCTTGACGCGCGGCACGAAGCAGGCACCGACGGATAGCGTCTCGTTGGTGAAGGCTTGTTCGGAGCGGGCGATCGTCATCACGTCGAGCAGGCGGTCGTTGCGCAGGTCGACGATCGAGAGGGTCGCATAGACGAAGGGCCACTGCGCAGCTTCGCCGGCTTGTCGTTCGTTGACCTCGGTCACGACATAAGCGCGGTCACCGACGATGGCGAAGTGGGCGTCGTGGGCGCCTTTGACGTCGGGTCCGGTGACCTTGAACAGTCCGGCCATGACCTTGTCGCCGGCGGCCTTGGCATCCCAGCCAGCAGGGAGGAGCGAGGTGGCGATCTGGCTATCATCTTTCGACGTGGAGCAGCCCACGAGCAAAGCCGAGAGGCAGAGGAGCAGTCGGGTTTTCATTTGGTCTGAGTGGCAGCGCGTTGAGCTGGGGGCAAGGGCGGGAGGACGGGGAGGTCGAGGACCTGATGCCGGGCCAGGAGCCGCTCGCGGAGCTTGGCATAGTCCAAGGCCTGCACGCTCACGCCATCCTTGGCGGCAAGGGCGGCGGCGATGCCGGCGCTCTGACCGATGGTCATCCAGGTCGGTTCGACGCGGACGGAGGAGTAGGCGACGTGCGTGGCCGAGAGCGCGACCGGCACGAGGAGGTTGGAGCATTCGGACGCCGAAGGCGTGATGGCGCGATAGGGAATGTGGTAGGCGGGGCCGTGGCGACGTCCCGGCACATGCACCGGCATGATCGTGCCTTCGTTGAGCACGCCGTCGGGCAGGGCGATCCGGCGGCAGTCATGCGAATCGATCGGGAACGACGATACCGCGATCGGGTCGTCCTTCTTCGGGTCGGAGAGCACGTCTTTCTGCGTCAGCATGTATCGGCCGTCCATGCGCCGTCCTTCGCGGACGTAGAGCTGGGGCGACCAATGGTCGGTCTCGGGGAATTCATCGCGGCAGAGGCCGATTTCAGCCATCGTGGCGCGGATCTTCGCCGGCACGGCGGCATCCGTTGTCAGGAACTGATAGAACTCCAGCGTGTATTCCTTGTGCTTGTCCCAGAGCTTGGCACGACCCTTTGGGTCGGACGCGCACCAGCCGTTAGCTTCTCCGACCATGCCCATCGAGAACATCTTCCCGATGCCGTTATTGGCATCGAATTTGCCGCCCGGAAGTGGGTAGAGGTCCCAAGGCAGTGGAGCATCGGGGTATTTCTGGAAATAGCGGCGGACCAGTTCGAAGCGGGCCGGGTCGTAGGCCTTGGGTGCGGGGAAGGGTACACGATTTGCGGGATCCTTCGTGAGGCAGAGGCGGAAGCTATAGACCATCACCGTCTGCTCGCCTTCTTTGTCGTCACCCTTGCGCACGGTCGTGATGAACGGGAGGGGTAGCCCGTTGGCGTCGAAGCCATTGATCTCCATCTTCTGTTTCGGATACTGGCGACCAGCGAGGCTCTCCCCGTATTCGTCACGGCTTTCGCGGCCGAGCTGCCAGACGACACCGGACTTGGCCAGTAGGTCGCCTTCGTAGGTCGCATCGATGAAGACCTTGGCGGTGTGTGATCCGGTGCTGGTGATGAGACGGATAATCTTCGGGCCCTCTTTTTCAACACCCGTGAGGGACTGTTTCGTCAGCACGGAGACGCCCGCTTCCTTGAGCATCGCCTGCGTCACCTGGGCGGCGACGTGCGGCTCATAGGTCCAGACTGCATTATCCTTCTTCGCCACATCGTAAGGGAGTTTTACGCCCCGGGCGGCGTAGTCGGCGGCGATCCGCTGATGCCATTCCTCGAAGAGTCCCAGTAGCGTGGAGCGGACAGTCTGGTTCGAATCGCTGAAGCTCAGACCGCCCGTATTGACTCCGCCGACATGGGTTGACGGTTCGAGGAGCACGACCTTCGCGCCTTCGCGGGCGGCGGCGATCGCGGCGCAGAACCCTCCGGGCGTGGCACCGTAGACGATGACGTCAGCCTCTTCGGCCCGGGCGAGGGGCAGTGAAAGTAAGAGCCCGAGGGCGAGGAGGAGGCGCATGGGCGGGGAAGAGGGCAACTTAGCCCCCAACCCCGCTTTGCCAACTCATTCTGCCTTTAGCGGCTGGTTTACTTCGCCGGCAGGGGCGGTTGCTTGGCGCTGTAATGAACGGCGCGATGGCGGGAGTCGTCGTAGGCGAAGTGGAGCCACTGCTTGTCTGCGCTGACGAAGCCATCCGGATAGTTGAGCGACCCTTTCATGTGCTTACCGGGATACTTCGGGTCGGGTCCGGCTTCGGGGACGAGGACGCGCTGGTAGGGCCAGGTCTTGCCGTCATCGAAGCTGATCCAGAGGGAGAGGGGGGCGCGACGTTTGGAGTTGTTGTTGTGCAGTAGGGCGACGGCGCTGCCGCCGAGCGGAAAGAGCGTGGCCTTGCTGCCCGGGTTGGGGATGTCGGTGACCGTGGCGAATTCAGGCCAGGTGCGGCCGCCATCCTTGGACACGACCTGATAGAGGACGCCGCCGAGGCCGTCGGCGCGGATGAACATGAGGATCGAGCCGTCGGCACGTTCATGGATCGTCGGTTCGGCCCAGCCGAAGTATTTGTCGTTGGGCGTGAGGCGCACGTTTCCGTGCTCGCTCCAGGTCTTGCCACCGTCGGAGCTCATCAGCACGCCATTGCGCGGATTGGTAAACGCACGATCGAGCGGGGCCTTGTCCTTCTCGGAGTCAGGACCGATGTAATGCTGGAAGGGCATCAGGATTCGCCCGTCGCGCGTGGTGATGGAAGGACGGATGAAGGTGCGTTCCTTGAGGCGGCCGGGCAGTTCGCTCGGCTTGCTCCAGGTCTTGAA
>CALQQQ010000050.1 GCA_943332745.1 Opitutus sp. GAS368
AGTCGACGAACTTCTTATCGATGCGCGCGACCTCCGTCACGTGGACGTGAGGGCTGAGGAGCGTCGTGGTGGGGAGTTCGAAACGCACAATCCGTCCATCCGCCTTGTTCAAGGCCTCCACGAGTTGCAGAAGAGAAAGAGGGATGGGGGAGAGTTTCATCGAGAGGGAAGGTCTTTAGCCACGTCGGCCGGCCAAGCGGTCAGCGGACGAATGGCCATACGCCGGTACTCGCATTCAGCGGCTTCGGACTGGATCTGGAGTTTGCCTGACTTCAGGGGAACGTCGACCGTTGAACCCTTCTCGCGATAGCGGGAATTCAGGATCACGTTGACCGTCTTACCGTTGAGACGGAAGACGGCGTCGCCGTTGAGGGCGAAGCATTCGATCATGTTCCATTCGCCGAAAGGCTTCTCGTCGTAATTCGGACCGTGCCAGACGCGGGCATTGACGGCGGTCAGCGCACCTTTGGGGTCATAGAGGCGCTTCTTCACCGGGTCATCGGTACGAATTGGGATATCCGCGATCGCTCCGGCCAGGGGCCACCAATCGCCGATGTCGCCTTCCTGGACCTGCAGCTCTTGGCTACGCATCCAGTATTTACCTTGGGCGCCATGTTCGCCGACGCAGAAGATGAGGATACCATTATCGCGTACCGCCGTCAGGCGAGGCTCCCAGCGTTTCTCCCCCCAGCGCTGTTCCGTCTTTAAATGGAAGTTATCGAAGGACGCCAGCGAGCTGAGGGCGCCGAAGACCTGACCAGTGATATGGAGGACCGTCTCGCCATCCTGTTGGCGGGTCGTAATTACCTTGAGAGGGTCGTTATTGAGACCAAGAACCGGGTCGTCCTTCGGCTTAGCGCCGCGGACGTAACCCGGAAGGTCGTAAGCCCGGTGGACTGGGCCCAGCCATTTCTCCCACTGGGAAAGCTGCGGGTCGAGTAGTGGCCGGAAGGAAGACTCTTGGGCGAAGGCGACGGCACCGAAGCCAAGCAGAGAGAGAAGGGTGAGGCGCATGGGCTTAGCGAACGTCGCGCCAGAGCCAGGTCAGGGCTTCCGGCAATAGCATGGCACCATGGCGGCCGTTATGGGTCCCTTCGCCCATCACAAACTTGTAGTCGTAACCCTTGGCCTTCCAAGCATCGGCCATCTTCTGGTTGGCCTCGGGCCAGACACCAAACTCATTGGTCAGGTCATTCGATCCTTCCTGCGAGAAGATACGGATGTTCTTCTTAGGGGAATCTAGGACCATCTGCGGGTAAAGGTTGCCGCCCTTTTCGATGGGGCGATTCGGGTTGGCGGCGTGCTCGCGCTCGCTGATGACGCCGCGGATATTGGTGAAACTTCCGATGGTCGTGAAGACCTTGCTGAAGGATTGCGGACGCTGCCAAGCGGCGTTGAAGGCACAGATACCACCCGATGAGGCACCGGCAATACCGCGGCGAAGCGGGTCTTTGGAAAAACGGACTCCTTTAGATTCGGCGAGCGGGATCATCTCCTCGACTAGGAATTGAGGGTAAAGGTCCGTGATATTATCGTACTCGAACGAGCGGTTGGACTTTCCGAGCGCCTTGCCCTTCTTATCCTTACCGTTCGGGTTATTTGGGTCGGGCGAGAAACCTGGATTAATGAAGAGGGCGATGGTCACCGGCATTTTGCGCTGAGCGATCAGGTTGTCGAAAACAACCGGCACGCGCCATTGGCCCTTCGGGTTAGCGTAGCCGATGCCGTCCTGGAAAATCATCAGGCAGGCTTCCTTGGCGGGGTCATACTGCTTCGGCACGTAGAGGGCCCATTTGCGGCCGTAACCAGGGAAGGCCTTCGAGTCGCCCATCTCGTACTCGGTGACCGTCCCCTTCGGCACGTTAGGCTTCTCCTGCGAGTCAGGGCCGAGGACATACTGCGAATCGTAGTCAGGCTTCTTGGGTTCGGCACCAAGCAGGCTGATAGCCAGCAGGCAGGGGAGGAGGCGGAGGAGGAACGTCATGGGGGTGTTCCGATATGAAACACCCCAGGGGGCTGACACAAGCCCAAGGAGGTCAGGCGGAGGGCTCCTGGCCGACTTTCCGAAGCCGCCAGAGCTCGGGGAAGCGCCAGTGCGTCAGGCCCATCACGCCAAACGTGGCCAGTCCCCCGAAGACCACTGAATTGACCGTGCCCATCAGACGGGCAGCTAGACCAGATTCGGCCATGCCGAGTTCGTTAGAGCAACCAATGAAAACTGCCGTGACGGCCGAGACCCGGCCCATCATCTCGGGCGGGACGCTCGTTTGCAGGATGGTCTGGCGGATGATAACATTCACTGCATCGGCCGCGCCAGCGAACAGTAAGAAGATGAAAGAGAAGATGAACGCCGCCTGTAGGCTTAGGCCGAAGGCGGAAGCGAGGGAGATCGAGAGCGCGAAGCCAATGGTGCTGAGTCCGAAGACGCCGAAGGACCCGTAGAGTGCCGGCCCCGCGTGACGCAGTGGCGGGCGAACAATGAGGTAGACCGACATCAATACCGCGCCAATCGAAGAGGCCGCGCGCAGCATCCCAAAGCCGAACGCGCCGACTTGAAGCATGTCGGCGAAGATTGGCAGTAGTGCCACGGCGCCGCCCAGCAACACGGCGAAAAGATCCATCGTGAAAGCGCCGAGCATCACGCGTTGGCTCAGCATGAAATCGATGCCCTGGCGGAGGCTCACGAAGATTGGCTCAGGCCGGCGCGTCTGCAGCGTCTGGGTTGGCCGGAGCGCGATGGTCAGCGCTAAGGAAGCGGCGAAACAGAAAGTCATGGCCGCGTACGCGACGTTCTCGCCATGGGCGAGGCCATTCTTCTCACCCAGCCAGACCATCAGTCCGGCTAAACCCGGCCCGATGACGCAGGCGAGTTCAAAGAGCGTGTTGCGCCAGCGGACGCCGCCGGGGATGTGTTCCCGCGGGAGAATCTCGGCGATGAGTGCCTGACGGGCCGTCGTGAGAAAACTCCGTGCCAACCCGCCAAGGATAATCACGCCGTAGATGACCGTAAGCTGGGCCCAGCGGGCAGCCAGAAACTCCGGAAGAAAGAGGAACAGCCCGAGCGTCATCATCGCGATCAGGGCGCCAATGGCGATCCGGCGGCGATTGTTAGTGTCGGCCACGTGACCGGCGAAGAGCACCGCGCTGACAAAGGGTATGACCTCGGCAAGTCCGATGGCGCCCAGAGCTAGGGCGGCGCTGGCTCCTTCGTCCTTGGTCAGGCGAAAAACCTGCCAAGCCACCGCGACGGTCTGAATTTGAATGGCCAACGTACCAAGGACGATTGTCGCCAAATAGAGCCGGAATGACCGGGAGCTAATGGCGGAATCGGGTGCCGGGGTGGCGAGGGACATCGCCGCCACTAGTGAAGCAGGGCGCCTGCTTAGGCAATCACTGCTTTGACCACGTGGCCCGCGACGTCCGTCAGTCGGTAATAGCGGCCTTGGAACTTGAACGTCTGACGTTCGTGATCCACCCCGAGCAAGTGCTGCATCGTCGCATGCAGGTCATGCACATGGACGGGGTCTTTGACGATATTGTAGCCAAACTCGTCAGTCTGGCCGTGGACATGGCCGCCTTTGATACCGCCGCCAGCCATCCAGAGGCTGAAGCAGCGCGGGTGATGGTCGCGTCCATAATTAGCCTTGGTGATTTTGCCCTGACTGTAGGCAGTCCGGCCGAATTCCCCGCCCGAGATGACCAGCGTATCCTCGAGCAGGCCGCGTTGCTTGAGATCTTTAATCAGTGCAGCCGAAGCTTGGTCAGTCTGCTGACACTGGCGCTTGATACCACCGGGCAATCCGCCGTGCTGGTCCCAGCCTTGATGGAAGAGTTGGACAAAGCGCACGCCTTTTTCGATGAGTCGGCGAGCCTGCAGGCAGTTCGCGGCGAAGGAGCCGGGCGATTTCACGCTCTCACCGTACATCGCGAGGGTCGCGGGCGATTCCTTGGACAGGTCGGCGACCTCGGGCACGCTGGTCTGCATGCGGTAAGCCATCTCCGCCTGGGCGAGACGCGCGTCGACTTCTGGGTCGAGCTCGGCGGTGCGCTGGTCGGCGTTGAGCTTGCCGAGGGCATCGAGCATACCACGGCGAGCATGCGGCGAGACGCCTTCGGGATTAGTAAGATAGAGTACCGGCTCCTTCCCGGCCTTGAACTGCACGCCTTGATGCTCGGAAGGCAGGAAGCCTGAGCCCCAGAGTCGAGAATAGAGCGGCTGGTCCTTGGTGGCGTCTTGCGAGACCAACACGATGAACGCCGGAAGGTTCTCGTTCATGCTGCCGAGACCATAGGAAGCCCAGGCGCCCATCGAAGGGCGACCGGCGACCTGATTGCCGGAACAGAAGAAAGTGATGGCTGGATCGTGATTGATTGCCTCGGTATGCATCGAACGGATGACGCAGAGGTCATCAGCGACTTCTCCTGTGTGGCTGAGCAGGTCGCTGTACTCGACGCCGCTCTTGCCGTATTTCTTGAAGTCGACGAACGATCCGGCCAGCGGAAGGGTGGCCTGATAGCCGCTCATGCCGGTCAGTCGCTGACCCTGGCGGACAGAATCTGGCAAAGGCTGGGTGTTCTTCTGACGCAGCAAAGGTTTCGGGTCGAGCGTCTCGAACTGTGACGGGCCGCCAGCCTGGAAGAGGTAGATGACTCGCTTCGCCTTGGCTGGGAAGTGCGTGCCCCTGGGGAGTGTCGCCGCCTGAACGTCGCCGACAATGCCACGCATCGCTAAGGCACCGAGGCCAAGGGCCGATGTGCCGAGAAAGTGCCGTCGCGTATGCTGCATGAGGCTGTCGTAACTGGGCTTCGCGGGGTGCATGATTAGCGGGAGGTGACGGCGGCGTCGCTCGCCAGTATGGTCGAGCAGACGAGCGTGAGAGCAGCCAGGGCCGGATCAGCCGGGAGCTTAGGGCCGGAAGGGGCCGGGGGAGGCGTCAGTTGCTTCTGCGCCTTGGGGCCAGCCTTAGGATCGGCCTGCGTCGAAGGCAGGGGAGTGGGCGGCGGCGTGAACCGAGGAGGGTCGGCTTTTCGGGTCGCATATAGCTCCGTCAACGCCGCCAGTTCGGAGGGGCGAGGATCTCGGGTGCAGACGTGACGAAAAGCGGCGGTGATCTGCGCCGAAGGGTCGGAGGAAGCTTTGCTCACCTTGACAGCCAAGCTCTTGGCCGCCTCGACGAAGCCGGGGTTATTCAGCAATACCAAGGCCTGCAATGGGGTGTTCGTGTTGAGACGTTTAGGCTGGCAGACTTCGCGCGAACCAGCGTCGAAGATCAGCATATTGTCGGGAGGTGCCGTTCGTTTGCGATACGTGTAGACACTTCGTCGGTTGGCGGACTCTTGGACGCTCTCGCCACCGACCTTCTCGATAAGTTTGCCGGAGGCTAACAGGGCTTGGTCACGGACCATCTCAGCGGTCAGGCGCAGAATCGGACCGCGGGCGAGATACTTATTGGAAGGGTCTTTCTCGCGTGCTTCAGCCGTCGGGGTCGAGGACTGACGGAAGGTGCTACTTAGGACGAACCGGCGGAGCATTGCCTTGGTATTCCAGCCGCTATGGACGAAATCGACCGCCAAGGTGTCGAGCAGTTCGGGGTGCGTCGGAAGATCGCCCTGCATACCAAGGTTCTCACTGGTCGCGACGAGGCCAGCGCCGAAGACCTGCGCCCAGAGCCGATTAATGATGACGCGGGAAGTGAGCGGATTCTTTGCGTCGGTCAGCCAGCGGGCGAGACCGAGGCGGTTCTTCGGCAAGGATTCGTTCCAAGGGAAGATGCGAGCGGGAGCACCGGGTTCGCAGGGCTTAGTGAGGTCAGGCTTATCGTACTCACCGCGCGTCAGGACGTAGCTTTTTGGAGCGAGGCCGGAGTGCTCCATGGCGAAGAAGGCCGGAGCGCTTTCCTGATGGGCAGCTAGGGCCCGTTGGGCCTTCTGGAGCTTATCCCAAGCCTCGGCATAGGCCGCGTCACCGCGAAGTTTCGCATGCTCAGCCAACACGGAGGCCGATAGGGTAGATACGTCCAACCCATGGAGCAGGGCAACTTCGGCCGCACTGAGGGCCGTGCGCCAAAGCTGAATCTCGTCGAGGGAACCGTTGCGGAATCCAGCGTCACGGGAACGTGAACCAATCTCGAGGGCGTTATCGCGCGGCTTGGCGTGCAGCGTGTCGCGGACCACCGTCGTCTTCGCTTCGCGCCCATCGAGATAAACGTGAAGACCGGACGCCTTGGAGGAGCCGTCGTAGGTAACCGTCACGCGCTGCCATGCTCCGACCGGCAGTTCGCTTGTGGTCTCGATAGAAACAGCACTATTCGGCCATAGGTGAATCATGCTCCAGCGAAGTTTCCCGTGATCGACAAGCAGTTCCACGCCCGAGGCGTCGCCGTCTCCGGTGTAGAAGCCGGTGGCGTGGAGAACCGTCGCGCGGGCGTTCGTCTCCCCAAGGCGAAAGAAGGCCGAGAAAGTGAACGCATCAAAGCGACCTAGCTGTTTAAACTCAGGGAGGATGAAGCCGGCATCGCCGTCGAACTTGACGGCTAGTCCTTTGACTCCCCGAACGAGTTGCAGATCTTCTGGAGAGCCACGTCGTTCGAACTTGGCTGGCTTACCGCCGACGATTCCGTCGTCGACGCCGGTATTCGTGAACACTTCAAGTGGATAATAGGCGACCGGGGCAGGCAGAGTCACCTGGGCGTCGGCGTTGGCAGACCGAATCGCAGCAACCGCTTTCTCCGCGGACACGACCGCTTTTTTCAGGTCGATTTCCTTCTGCCGATCTTCATCGGACTTGAACAAACGAACAAACGGCGGGGGGACTTCGCCATGATAGGAAAGGAGTCCGTTCTCGTTCTGATCGCCGAACATCGCGGCCATTGAGAAATAGTCCCGCTGCGAGATTGGGTCGTATTTATGGTCGTGACAGCGGGAGCACTCCATCGTCAATCCCATGAAACCGTAGCCCGCGGTCATCACGCGATCGTTGATGCCATCTTGGCGGAATTCCTCTGCGATGGAGCCACCTTCGAACGTCATGCGATGTAGACGATTGTAGGCGGTGGCAACGCGTTGGTCTTGCGTGGGACTCGGGAGAAGGTCGCCCGCGAGTTGTTCGGTCAGGAACTGGTCGTAGGGTTTGTTGTCGTTGAAGGCCTTGAGTACCCAGTCACGCCATGGCCAAGCGAACATGCGTCCGTCGCCCGTGTAGCCCCAGGTGTCGGCGTAGCGGGAGAGGTCCAGCCAACCGACCGCGAGGTGTTCGCCGAAGCGGGGCGAGGCCAGCATCGCGTCAACCCGCTTGGCATAGGCGTCAGGGGAGTTGTCGGCCAGAAAAGATGACACTTCGTCGTTGGTAGGCGGCAGGCCAGTCAAGGCGAAGGAAGCACGGCGGAGCAGGGTGGTGCGATCGGCTGCAAGGGTTGGCTTGAGTCCGACCTTGTCCGCCTTGGCGGCGATGAACGCATCGAGCGGATCTTTGGCCCAAGTTGCATCCGCAATGGTCGGAACCGGATGCGGGCGTGGGCTGACGAATGCCCAGTGGGGATCATACTTGGCCCCCTGTTTAATCC
>CALQQQ010000051.1 GCA_943332745.1 Opitutus sp. GAS368
GAGCAGGGCGCTGAGGGCGGCGGCGAGGCGGAAGGAGGTCATGAAAGGTCAGCCGACGAGCAGGTCGAGCGAGGCTCCGACCTGCAGGATATGGGCGGGCTGCAGGTCCAGCACCGGGACGAGGTAGGTTTGCTTGCTAGCGGCATGGACGTAGGTCATCAGGCCTTTGTCGGCGACGCCGACCTGCTTGATGATGCGCTTGCGCTCCAGGAGCATCGCGAGGATGTGTTTGAGAACGCCCTTGTCGCCGGAGGGATCGGACTCGTCTTCGTAGAGGGAAAGGAAGAACTCTTCACGGGAGGCGAGGAGCTGGGCGCGATGGGCTTGTTCTTCTTCGCCGCGTTCCTTGACCTCGCGGGTCCAGCGACCGAGGAGGATGCCATCGGGCTTGAACGAGGCCGCTTGGTCGCGAAGCACGTCGCAGCGCTCGATGTTGCCGCCGACGGGCTTGTAGACGACGCACGTCACGAGGTCGCCGACGTGGAGTTCCTTGCCGGAAGCGGCGCAGATGCGCGCGATGGGTTTAACCTGCCAGTCCATGACCGTTAAGAGAAGTCGGACGGGGCGGGGCGGGCAACCCCATTCAGGACCGTTTGCGGGTGACTTATTGGCTGTCTGGGGCAGTCTGGCCGACATGTCCGAAACCCCTGCCGCCGGCGTCGCCTTGCTCGTAGTCGACGTCCAGCCGACCTTCCTGAAGGCCATGCAGGACGGTGAAGGTTGCCTCCGTCGCTGCGTCCTGGCCGCCTCGGCCGCCAGGTTGCTAGGCGTGCCCGTGCTTTTCACTGAACAGGTCCCCGCCAAGCTTGGTCCCACCCATCCCGACCTCCTGCTGGCCGCCGGCGAAGGCCGTGCCGTCTTCGGTAAGACCGCCTTCTCCGCCTTCGGTGCCCCCGGGTTGGTCGAGGCCTTCAGCAAGATGCAGGTCAGCCAGTTGCTCATCTGCGGCTTGGAGATCCCCGTCTGCGTTTATCAGACCGCCATGGATGCCTTGCGCGCGGGTATGGGGGTCACGATCCTATCCGACGCCGTGGAAGCCCGCCGTCCGGAAGACGCCGTTACTTGCCTGGAAGCTCTCCGCGCGGCAGGCGCCCATATCTTACCAACCGAGACGGTTTTCTACGCGATGATCGGTGATGCGACGCACCCGCAGTTCCGAGCCTACACTGAATTGGTCAAGCAGGCCGCTTAGACCTGGTCGACGGTCAGACTGGCCGCTGGCACAGCCTCGGCGTCGATGGGTAGGCCGATGTCAGCCCAAGCTGCGAAGGCAATCATGCCGGCGTTGTCTCCGCAGTGCTTTGGTTCGGCCACGAGGAGCGGCAAGCTACGCTGCTGGGCGACCTGCCCGAGGCGCGTGCGGAGCGTGCGGTTGTTGGCAACGCCGCCAGAAAGCCCGACGGACTTGTACGCCGATAGGTCGAGCGCGGCTCCCGTCTTCGACGCCAGCTGTTCGATGATCGCATGCTGATACCCTGCGCAGAGATCGGGCAGTTCCGCGGCGAGCAGCTCATCCGACATTTTCTCCAACTGGTAGCGCAGGGCCGTCTTCAGGCCGGAGAAACTCATGCGCAAGTCGGCTTTCTCGGGGATGCCACGTGGGAACGGATATTTCTTCGCATCGCCTACCGAGGCCTGCTTCTCGATGAGCGCGCCGCCCGGGTAGGGTAATCCGAGGAGCTTCGCACCTTTGTCGAACGCTTCACCCGCGGCGTCATCGACCGTCCGGGCCACGACCGTGAGGCGCAGTTGTTCATCGAGCTTCACGAGGAGCGTGTTGCCGCCGGAGACCACGATGGCGAGGTGCGGGAGGAGGGCGGCACGGGCGGCGATGAAGCTAACCGGATTCTGGGCATGCAATGCGATGAACGGCGAATGCACGTGGGCGCGGAGGTGGTTGACGCCGACGATCGGCAGCCCGCGGGCCAGCGCGAGCGAACGCGCGAGGGTAACGCCCATCGATAGGCAGGGGAGGAGCCCCGGGCCGCGGGTGACGGCGATCGTCTGAGCTAAGGACAGTTCAGCCTGGAAGTCCGCGAGCAGGAGGGGGAGGGCGGAAAGGTGCATACGGCTGGCCAGTTCGGGGACCACTCCGCCGTATTTTTCATGTTCCGCCGCTTGTGAGCTGATCAGTTCGCGCACGAGCCCTCGGGCCGGGTCGAAGAGCGCCAGGGCCGATTCATCGCAGGAACTTTCGATCGCGAGGATCATCTCCCTGCAGTCAGGCCAATTCGGAGGTCGGCTCAATCCCGATTCGTCTGGCGGAGAGGAAAAGACCGCATAACGCTTCTCCCGTGGAGCCCGCGGCCCGTCATGACGCCATCGTCGCCTTGCTCCGTCGCGAGGCGCGCGGCGGCGTGGTCTCGTTCGCCCGACTCGTCGAGGCGGCACTCTACGCTCCGGGCCTCGGTTATTATTCGTCCGACCGGCCGCGGGTCGGCAAGTCTGCCGGGACCGACTTCACCACCGCCGCGGCGCTCGGGCCCATGTTTGGCCAGCTCATCGCCGGGGCGGCAAGGTCGCTGGTCGGCGACCTAAAGTCACACGCTCTCGTCGAGGTCGGTGCCGAGCCGGGCCAGACGCATTATGTGGGCGTCGCCTCGCAGTTCGCCGAGCTGCGCACCTTTCGCTTTGGTGCGGAGCCGCAGTTCCCGGCCCGCAGCGTGCTCGTCGCGAACGAGCTACTCGATGCGCAGCCCTTCCATCGGTTCGTCTTCCAGGGCGGAATCTGGCGTGAGCTGGGCGTGCGCGTCGACGGAGCTGAGCTCACCGTTGAGATACTGGATGAGCTTTCCACGCCGCGAGCCGCGGCCTTCGTGCACTCGCTGCCCGTCGCGGAAGAGGGCTGGATCATCGACGCACCTTTGGCTGCGGAGGAACTCCTTGCCCAGTTATTGTCCGGGGGTTGGTCCGGCGCGGTCATCCTGCTCGATTACGGTAAGACCATCGCGCAGTGCCTTGAGTCGTCGCCGGCCGGCACGGCTCGCGCTTATCGGAGCCACCAGCTTTCCGGGGCGATCCTGGAGAATCTCGGTTCCCAGGACCTGACGTGCCACGTGCTATGGGATCGGGTTGAGCCGATCATGGTCGGGGCCGGGTTCAAGGGCGTCCGCTTGGACCGCCAGGAGGCCTTTTTCGTTAAATATGCCGGCGGTGAGATGGAGCGCATCGCGCTATCGGGCGACCACGAGGCTACGGGACGCTTACGGGCCCTGACTCACCCCGCTCATTTCGGGGCGAAGTTCCAAGTCCTGCATGGGTTCCGAGGTTAAACGGAAGTTTTTGGAAGCGACGCTCGACCTGAAGGGAACAACTCCTTTTCTGGGGTGTACCCCTATTTTCGCCATGAAGTCATCCCTGTTTGCTTTATTCACCCTTTGCCTTGGAGTCTCCGCGTTAAAGGCGGACACCAAAGTCATCGAAGCCTTTGAAGGCGACGGCTTCGACAGTTGGCAGACCACTGGCACCGGCTTCGGTCTCGCCCCGATCGCTGGCAAGGTTGACGGCGTCAATGGCGAGTTCCGTAACTACGGCGGCAACGCGCTCGTCTGCTCCGGCCACCGCGGCGACGCCGCTACCGGCACGCTGACCTCGCCCGAGATGAAACTCACGCACGCCTATCTCGGCTTCCTTGTCGCCGGCGGCAATCATCCCGGCAAGACTGCCGTTCAACTCTTCATCGGCGGTAAGGTCGTCCGCGAAGCGACCGGAGCCAACGACCTGACCTTGCGCGAGACTGTCTGGGACATCGCCGAGTTTAAGGGGAAGACGGGTATCGTTCGGATCATCGATAACGAAGTCGGCGCCTGGGGGTTTATTGCCGCGGACCACTTCGTCTTTTCGAGCGAAGCTAAGCCCGCCTTCCCGAAGGGCGGTCGACCCAAGCCCAAGGCCGACAGTAAACTTGTGCGCGTGGCCGGCGAAGGTAGCGCCGCGCTCGTCCCCGGTGCGACCTTCAAGGTCTCCGCCGACCGCAAGGTCACCGGCGTCACCTCGCCCACGGCCATCGGCTTTGGCAACGACGGCTCCGTCTATGTAGCCGAATCCCATCGCTTCCGATTCGGCATCGAAGATGACCGTAACCACCTCTACTGGTATCATGACGACCTCGCCGCGGCGACCACCGCTGATCGCCTTGCCCTGCACAAAAAGTGGGAGGCCAAGCGCTCCCACGAATGGATGACGGCCAAGTCGGAGCTCATCCGCCATGTCGGCGGCGAGCAGGCCGACGGCACGTTCACGACCAATAAAATCTTTTCCGGTGGCTTCAATGACGTGCTGGATGGTACCGGCGCCGGGGTGATGGCCTGGGACGATACGGTCTACTTCGCATGTATCCCCAAACTATGGATGATGCAGGACGCCAAGCAGGACGGCGTCGAAACCGCGCGTAAGGTCATCGAGGATGGCTTCGGCGTGCGTATCTCCCTCTCGGGGCACGACATGAACGGCTTCGCCATCGGTCCGGACGGACGCGTCTGGGGTACCATCGGTGACCGCGGCTTTAATCTCACCACTAAGGAAGGTAAGAAATATGACTCCCGTAACCGCGGCGCGGTCTTCCGTTTCGAGCCCGACGGCACCAACTTCGAAGTCGTCCACTTCGGCCTGCGTAACCCGAAGGAGATCGCCTTCGACGACTTCGGCAACGGCTTCTCCGTGGATAATAACTCTGACCAAGGCGACGCCGCCCGCGTGGTGTATGTCGTCGAGGGTGCCGATTCCGGTTGGGAGATGGAGCACCAGGCCATGCACACTTTCTATCGTTCCATCGGCCTCGAGCAGCGCCCGCTCTCGCGCTGGATGACCGAGAAGGTCTGGGAGCTCCAGAATTCCGTCCAGCCGGCCTTCATTATTCCGCCGTCTGCCTACATCTCTTCTGGCCCTTCCGGCCTGACCTATCACCCGGGCGCAGGCTTCCTCGAATCCGAAGCCCAGCACTTCCTGATCTGCGATTACCGTGGTTCTGCCAGTGCTTCCGGCATCTGGTCCTTCAAGATGGAGCCCGCGGGCGCTGGCATGAAGATGACCTCCTCGCACCAGCTCCTCTGGGGTGTGGCCGCGACCGACGTCGAGTATGACTGGAAGGGACGACTCGTCGTCTCCGACTTCATTACCGGCTGGGAGTCCCACCAGGCCGGACGTCTCGTCACCCTCGAGGCTAATAAGATGATGAAACCTGAGTCCGTCGCCCCCGTGGCCGCGCTCATCAACGGCGGGATCGCCAAAGCCTCCTCTGCTGAACTCGCTGGGCTCCTGGCGCACGCCGATCAACGTATCCGCCTGCGCGCGCAGCTTGAGCTCACCCGTCGCCCAGACGCTGCCGATCGTTTCGAGGCCGCTACGCAGTCCGCCCACGCCCTCGAGCGAGTCCACGGTATCTGGGGCCTCGGCATTCTCGCCCGTCGTGGCGCGGCCATCGCTCCAGGCTCCGCCTGGAAGGGCCCGACTCCGGTGGCTTCTGCCGAAGCGCGTACCGCTGCCGCCCGTCGCCTCGTCCCGCTGCTCGCGCACGCTGACGCCGAAGTCCGCGCTCAGGCTGTGCGGGCGCTCGAAGAAGCTCCGCTCAAGGGTAACGACCTGCCGCTGGGTAAGCTGATCCTCGATCCGTCGCTCCGCGTGCGTTCCTTCGCCGCCATCGCCGCTGCTCGTCTTGGGGCCGACAAGTATCTCCCTGAGGTTCTCGCAATGCTCAAGGAAAACGCCGACGCCGATCCCGTGCTCCGTCACGCCGGCTCCTTTGCCATCGATCATCTTTGCAAGACCGCCGCCGCCTTTGACGCCGTGGCCAAGGACGACAGCGCCTCCGTCCGCCTCGCTGCCGTCATCACCCTACGTCGCCGTAATGATGCTTCCGCGGCCCGCTTCGTGAAGGACAAGTCGACGATCGTCGCCGACGAGGCCATCCGTGCCGTGCATGACCTTGGGCTCGAGGCCGGCCGTCCCGCCGTCGCCGCGCTGATCGACGACCTTGGTGCCCGCGCATGGACGACTTTCATGCTGCGTCGCCTGACGCACAGCGCCTTCCGCCTCGGCGGTGAAGCGAACGCCGCGCGCGTGGTGGCCATCGCCGCCAACGAGAAACTGCCGGCCGAAGCCCGCGCCGAAGCTCTGCGTCTACTCGCTCTGTGGGCTAACCCGTATCCTGTCGATCAGTCGACTGGTCATTGGGCGCCGCTGCCGGCCCGCGACGCCAAGGAACTCCGTGTCAGCCTCAGCGCCGCGCTGCCGACCTTACTCAAAGGCGAGTCCGACATCCTCCGTGCCTCGCTCGAGCTCGTGGAGCAGTACAAACTCGAGGTCGCCTCGCTTTCCAACGACCTCCTCTCCGGTCTGGTCGCCAACCCCAAGTTGAGCGGATCCGCCCGGGCCAAGGCCCTCGAGCTCTGGCTCGAACGTAAGCCGGCCGACCTCACTGAGGTCGCTGGTAAATATGCCAAGGACAAGCAGGACGAAGTCGCCATGGTCGCCATCGGCGCGCTGGCCCATCTGAATCCTGCGCAGGGCCTCATCGAGCTCTCCAAGTCCGCTTCGGCCGGCTCGGCCGCTCGTCGTCAGGGCGCCTGGAAGGCCCTCGCCAAGCTGCCTGCGCCCGGCGTCGACGCTCTGTTCGTCGAGAACCTCAAAGCGCTCGAGCAGGCCAAGGGCGTCTCACCTGCTGCTATCGAGTTACTCGAAGCCGCCGCGCTCCGCTCCGAGCCTTCCGTGAAAGCCGCCCTTGCTGCCACACAGAAGGCGATTACGGGTGGCGATGATAAAATCGCTAAGTGGCTGCCCGCTCTCGAAGGCGGCGACGCCAAGAACGGCTTCGCGCTGTTCACCGCCTTGCCAGCCGGACAGTGCCTCCGTTGTCACCGTGCCTCGGATGATGCCCACGCCGCCGGTGGCGAAGCCGGTCCGAACCTCGCCGGTATCGCCAAGCGCGGCGACCGCCGCTATCTCCTTGAGTCCGTCGTGAACTCCGGCGCCGTCATCGTCGCTGGTTACGGCACCGTGAACATCGATCTCACCAATGGTGGCGCCTTGATCGGCACCCTCATCAAGGACGACAAGGACCACGTCGACGTCGATGTCGCCGGCAATCGCTGGCGCGTGGCCCGTAAGGATATCAAGTCCATATCCACGCCCGTCTCCGGGATGCCGGCGATGGACGCCCTCAGTTTGCCCGAAGTGCGCGACATCGTCGCTTGGCTCGCGACGCTCAATAAGGAACCCAAGAAGGCCAAGGCCGCCGATCCTAAGCTGCTGGATATCTCGACCATCAAGCCTATCGCCGCCGCGTCGGCTACGAACGTCGATCCGGCCGTCATGGCCTCCGGTAAACAGGGTTTCATGCTCTGCATGGCGTGCCACGGCCCGAACGCCGAAGGTACCGTCATCGCGCCGCCGCTGGCCAAGTCCAACTGGGTAAACGGTCCGGCCGAGAACCTGATCCGCATCCAACTGCGCGGCCTCAATGGTCCGCTCACCGTTTCCGGCAAGGCTTACACGCTCCCCGTGCCTATGCCGCCCCAGGCGCAGCAGACCGACGAGCAGATCGCCGCCGTCCTCACCTAC
>CALQQQ010000052.1 GCA_943332745.1 Opitutus sp. GAS368
CCGATGGCGGGGTTGCAGCTCATCTGGGCGATGGTGTCCACGTTGCCGGTCAGGAGCAGGACCTCCACCCCCATGCGGGCGGCCGCCAGAGCCGCTTCCACGCCGGCATGGCCGGCCCCGCAGACGATGACGTCATAGGGGCGGTCAGGCCCGAGGCGGAGTTGTTTGTGAGGTCGCATAGGCGCTCCCTCACCGGAGGGAATCACTTACCTATGCAGAAGGAAGCAAAGAGCTTGTCCAGCATACGCTCATTATCGATGCGACCCACGATTTCCCCCAGGGCGTCCAGGGCCACCCGGCCTTGGGCGGCCGCGAGCTCGGTCTGGATGGGGGCCTTGAGATGGCCGGCAGCCTCGGAAAGGGCGGTCGCCGCCCGGGCGAGGGCCTCGGCATGGCGGACGCTGACCACGAGGTCTTCGGCCCCCGGGGCGATCTCCTTGGCAACGAGGAATTCCCCGAGCTTGGCGCGGAGCACTTCGGCGTCACGTCCGTCTAAGAGGCAGGCAGAAAGCTTCGCAATCTGAGGCAGGAAATCTTTCTGCGCACGGTGCGCGGGCAGGTCCGACTTGTTGGCGACGATGAGCGTGCGCGCGGGGTCGAGCAGCGCGACGAGATCCGCGGGCAGGGTAGGGGGCTCCGCCGAAGCATCGACGACAAGAAGAAGAAGATGTGCGCCGCGCGCCTGTTCGAGCGAGCGCGCCATGCCGAGGTTTTCGAGTGACGAACCACCATCGCGCAAACCAGCGGTGTCGATCGCGGTGACGGCGAGCGGCAGTCCCGCAACGGGGGCTTCGAGGTAATCGCGCGTGGTGCCGGCTTCGGGGCTCACAATGGCGCGGTCGGCGCCGGCGAGTGCGTTGAGCAAGCTCGACTTCCCGGCGTTGGGTGCGCCGACGACGGCAACGCGCAGGCCGGCGCGTAGGGCTCCGTCATGCTTCGCCGTGCGGGCGTATCCAGAAAGTTCTGACGCAATTTCAATCAAGCGGGCCGCAGGGCCGTGCGGGTCCTCCGGGGGAAGATCTTCCTCCGGGAAATCGATGTGGGCCTCGAGTTCGGCGAGAATCTGCAGCGTGCGATCGGTCCAGCGGGCCACGTGCCGACCGAGTTCGCCAGCGAGCATGCGGCGGGCGGAGGCCAGCGCGCGCTCGGAGCTGGCGTGGATCAGATCCGCGACGGCCTCGGCCTGGGTGAGGTCGATGCGGCCGGCGAGGTAGGAGCGGCGCGTGAACTCGCCGGGTTCGGCGATGCGGCCGCCGCGCGCGAGGCAATCTTCGGTGATCCGGCGCACGAGCAGCGGATTGCCGTGGCAGGTGAGCTCGAGTGAGTCATTACCCGTGAAAGAGCGGCCAGCATGCCAGAGCACGGCGACGACCTGGTCGATGGGCTCGCCGTCCTGATTGCGCCAGATACCGAGCGTCGAGGTCTTCTCAGCGAGTGGGGTCTTACGAGCGAGGGCGGCGTGCGCGATGGCGGCGGCGAGGGGGCCATCGACGCGCACGATCGCCAAGGCCGAGCGGCCGGCGGGTGTCGCGGCGGCGACGATGGTCTCGGAGGCGGACATAGGATGGCGTGAGCTGTGGTCATCCCAAGGGGCGAGGGGAGGGGAGGCAAGCGGTGTCATACGTCCGCAAAAAGGCTGGAAGGGAAGGGCAGGCCTGACACAGTCCGCCCGAGACACACCCGTGGAAAATCACCGCTTCCTTCTTCCTGATTCGGCCCGCCAGATCGCGGCGGCCCATGGCACCCCGTGCTATGTATACGATCAGGCCACCCTCGAGGCCCAGGCCGACGCCATGTTGGCCTTCCCGAATGCCTTCGGCCTGACGGTTCGATTCGCGATGAAGGCCTGCCCGAATGCCTCCGTGCTGAAGGTCTTCGCCAACAAAGGTCTGCATTTCGACGCCAGCTCGGGCTGGGAAGTCCGTCGTGCCATGTTTGCCGGTGTCCCGGCGGACCGCATCTCACTCTCATCCCAGGAGCTCCCGGAAGATTTTCCCATCCTCCTTAATAAGGGGGTGCACGTGAACGCCTGCTCGCTCCTTCAGCTCGAACGGATCGGCAAGGCCCTCCCCGGCCATGAGGTCGGCCTACGTTTTAATCCCGGCCGCGGATCGGGCGGCACGGGCAAGACCAACGTCGGCGGGCCTGACTCGTCCTTTGGCATCTGGCATGAGTGGGCCGACCAGGCTCAGGCCATCGTGAAGCAATACGGACTAAAGGTTGTCCGCATCCATACGCATATCGGCTCAGGCAGCGACCCGGTCGTCTGGCAGGAAGTCTCCGCGGCCAGCCTCGCGCTCGTCAGCCGTTTCCCGACCGTGCAGACCCTCAACCTCGGCGGCGGCTACAAGGTCGCGCGCGTCGCGACAGAGAAGGGCACCGACCCGCAGGTCGTCGGCGCACCGGTCAAGGTC
Source organism: Opitutus sp. GAS368 (assembly GCA_943332745.1). The sequence continues at coordinate 2,415 of CALQQQ010000052.1, forward strand.
GCCTTCGAGAAGTTCGCCGCGGCCGACGGTCGCAAGCTGCGCCTCGAGATCGAGCCGGGAACATTCCTCGTCGCCAACGCCGGCGCCGTCCTTTCCCGCGTCCAAGATATCGTCTCCACCGGTGTCCGCGAATTTCTTAAGCTCGATTCGGGTATGACCGAAATCCTGCGACCTTCGCTCTACGGCTCACAGCATCCGGTCCATCTCTACCCAGCGAAGGCCACCACCGCCTCGCGCGATTACGTCATCGTCGGACACTGTTGCGAATCGGGCGACCTGATCAGCTGCGCGCCCGGCGAACCGGAAACTCTCGCCACTCGCACGCTACCCGAAGCCCTCGCCGGCGACCTTTGCGTTATCGGTGGAGCGGGCGCGTATTGCGCCGGGATGAGCACGAAGAATTACAACTCCTTCCCTGAGGCGCCGGAAGTCCTTCTGCGTCGCGACGGCAAGTTCACGCTAATCCGCCGCCGCCAGTCGCTCGAGCAGATCTTGCAGAACGAGCAGCCGGCCGAAGGTCTCTGATCGTGCCGATTCTTTCGCCAGCCTTGGGCGTCACGGTGCCCGACTCGCCGCATGCGACCGTCGTCTGCTTACCGACGCTCGCCGACATCGAGAGCTACGAGCGCAAGGAAGATCGCGTCTGGAAACTCCTGCGCGCCGGCTACCCGCGCTTCGTACGGAATGAACTCGTCACGCGCGCCGCGCAGGAAGCCGCGCTCCGCCTCGGTCGCACGGGGGAACTTTTCCCGCTCGTCTCCGAGGCGAGCGCCCGCCGCTTGGCTGAACATGCCGGTGCGCCGCTCACTTCCGTCGACCCCGTCGGCGATTGGTGCTTGGTCACGACGCCCGCCGGCGCCGCCGCGCTGCGTCTCGCCAAGATGGTGCAGCACACGGGGACGCTCATTTCTTCGCGCCAAGCCGAAGCCTGGCTGGCCGGTGTCGCGCCGCCAGAGGGCGCCGCCTCGCTCGCCTCTATCCGCACGGCGTTGTCGCCGCTCCTTTCCGGCGTGGCCGTCGATGATATCCTCGTCGCCACGTCCGGCATGAACGCTGTTGATGCCGGCATCGCCGCCGTCGACACCGTCCAGCGTCCGCGCGGACGGTCCGCCTGGATTCAGCTCGGCTGGCTTTACGTCGACTCGACCCGCCTCTTCGAGAAGGCGCGTGACGCCAAGCATCACTTTATCTCGGACGTACGTGACCTCGCTGCCATTGAACGGCTACTCGCCGCCGGCGACATCGCTGGTGTTTTCACCGAGGTGCCGAACAATCCCCAGCTCGAGACTGCGGACATTCCCGCGTTACGCGCGCTCTGTGATAAGTACGAAGCGAAGCTTCTCCTCGATCCGAGTAGCGTCGGACTCGCCTCCGTCGACGTGTTGCCTTTCGCCGACATTGTGGTTTCCAGCCTCACGAAATACGCTGGCTCCGAGGGCGACGTCATGGCGGGCGTGATCGCCGTCCATCCCGCACGCGCGGACGGCACCGAGATACTGGCCGGAGTGCGTCGTCGGGTGTCGCCCCTGCATGCGCTCGATCTTGCCGTCCTCGCGACGCAGGTGGGCCGCATGACTGAAGTCACCCATCGTCTTTCCGCCACCGCAGCGGAGATGGCCCGCCGCTTTGCTTCGCATCCGGCCGTCGCGCGCGTGCGGACGGCCGATCAAGGCCCGACGGCCGCGGCTTACCGCCAACTACTGCGTCCCGGTGCCGGTGCCGGCGCGCTCATCACCCTGGAGCTCCGCGCTGACATGCGTCACGTCTACGACCGCTTGGCCGTCGCCAAGGGCCCGAGCTTCGGGTTACGCTATACTTTGGCGGCTCCATTTCTTTGGCTCGCGCATTTTGAGGAAGTCACGAACGAGCAGGGCAGGGCGCAGATCCGCGCGGCGGGACTCGACCCGGACTTACTCCGCATCTCCGTCGGGCTCGAGCCGGTGGAAGAAATTTGGGCCGCTTTCGAGGTCGCTCTCGCCAAATAAAAAACCCGCCTTGCGGCGGGTCGGTCATCTTCAGTTAGAAGACTTAGTAGCGGGTTCGTCGTCGTCGTCGGCATCTTCATCCGCCTTCGCGGCCACCTTCTTGACGTTGCCTTTCTTCGCCGTGCGGGCCTTGAGCATACGATCGCGGAAGGCTGCCCGCTCCTTCTCCAAGAGCGCCGGGGCGCCTTCGTCGACCTTGGCGAGGGCGACGTCGAACACCTTACGGTAAGCCGCTTCGGAATCATTGGAGCGTTTGCGCGCCATCTTGTATTCCGCATAAGCTTTGGTGGTCAGAGCGCGGTCGGCTTTGGCCTGCTGTTCGGCCGAGGCGACTTCCGGCAGGTCGTTCGCCGCCTTCCGGGCGGTGACGAGCCGGGCGTGTTCCGGGTCGGTCGAGTGGCCTTCCTCCTTAGCAGGGGCGGCGGCGAGCTGGGTGTGGGCGCCGACGGCAAGGAGCGCGACGGCGAGGGCGGATTTGATGGTTATCATGGTGTTGGGTGGGAACGGGCTTGAAGGAAGGTCGCCACCGCTGGACAATTCAAGTCCCCCGCCCTGAGGTTCACCCCATGAGTTTAACCCTCCGTCTCCTTCTAGGAGTACTTCTGCTTTCCCCGTTCGCTTTGCTGGCGCAGGGCAAGAAGCGTCCGGACCAGCCGCTTGAGATGACCCGCCTGCCCGCGGTGCCGACGATGCCCGACGCCTTCCCGCAAGTTGTGGGCACCCAGGCGTTCGGACCGGCCTACAAATTCACCAAGGACGACGCCGTCCTCGAGGCCGCCAAGGGCATCAGTGCGATGGGCTCGCGCATCCTCAAGATCAACGCGGTCGCCGGCCAGCAGCTGACCCCTTACATCGCGATGCCCTTCACGCACTACGTGCTGTGGTATCGTTCCACGAACGAGTGGACGAAAGGTTTCACGCCCGAGCTCAAGCGTCGCGAATACAACGCCGTCTACCAGTTCACCAAGGACCTGCTCACGCGCTATGATACGGCCGGCAAGACCTTCTTCCTCGGCCACTGGGAAGGGGACTGGTATCTGCTACCCGATAAGGACGTGAAGAAAGACGCCTCCCCCGAGCTGCTGGCCGCGATGATCGAGTGGTATAACATCCGACAGAAGGCGGTTGATGATGCCCGCTCGGAAGTGTCCTACGCGAAGTGCCGCGTGTATACCTACGCCGAGGTCAACCGCGTGCGCGATGCGATGAAGGATGGGCGCAAACGCTTGGTGAACGCGGTGCTCCCCAAGGTGAACGTCGATTTCGTCTCCTACTCTGCCTACGACTGCCAGCTGTTGCCCGCGGAAGAGGTTCGGGCGACGCTAGATTACGTTAACGCGCAGCTGCCGGCCAAGCCTGGGCTGCCGGCAAAACGCGTCTTCATTGGGGAGTGCGGGCTTTCGTGGAAGAGCTGCGACGCCGATGGCGCGAAGCACGAGCAGCGTAACCGCGAGATCCTCGCCAAGTTCCTGACCTGGAAGCCGACCATGGTCCTGTTCTGGCAGTTTTATAACAACGAGGTCGTCGACGGCCAGCAGGTCGGCTTCTGGCTGGTAGATGATAAAAATAAGAAGACGCCGCTGCATGCGACGCTCACGGAACTTTTTACCGCCCAGGAGGAGGCCGCCCGGGAGATGCGCGGCCGTACGCGTCGCCTGCCAGGCTACGATGAGATGTCGGCCTTCAGCGAGAATTGGCTGCGCGTTCGTCCGGCCCGCTGAGCGAGTCCACACTTGAGCCCGCCCGCCGCCTGACAACATTCCCCCTATGCGCAATAAGCTGCTCATCGAGGCCGTCGGGACTTTCTTCCTCTGTCTCGCCGCCATGGTCGCGACCAATCCGCTGCCTGTCGCCGCCTTGCTTTGCGCTTTAATCTATATGGGCGCACCGGTCTCGCTCGCCCATTATAACCCTGCCGTCTCGCTGGCCTTCCGGCTGCGTGGTCGCGCGAGCTCCCGCGCTCTCTGGTCGTATGTCGCCGTCCAACTGACGGCGGCCATTCTCGCCGCCATGGTCGCGGGCTTTCTCTTGGGCCATGATACGGAACACGCCAAGGGAGCGGTCGATGCCTTGAGTGAATCCCCCTTCACCGGTTTCGGCGCCACCGCCGTCGTCGAACTACTCGCCACGTTCGTGTTAGCCTTCGTTATCCTGATGGTCGGGACCTCGCGCCTTACCGCGGGCAACAGCTACTTCGGTCTGGCGATCGCGGTGGCCGTTCTGGGTCTTTCCGGAACGTTTGGGGATTTCAATCCGGCGATGAATCCGGCCGTGTCACTGGCTACCTCACTGCTCGGCGTCTTTTCCGCCATCTGCGACGGCCTACTCGGCACCAAGGCCTTCGTCACGGAATCCCTCTTCTTGGCTAAGGTCGCCCCGCGCGTCCTGGCAGAAATCGCGGTCCAGTTCGTCGGGGCAGCCCTGGCGGCTTGGCTCTTCCGACTACTCTTCCCTGAAGACCGGTAAAATCCGTCAGGATGGCTTGAATCGGGTCAGGCTCTTACCAAGGTAATAGCATGAACCCGCTCTTCACTGCCCATAAGCATTACGGCTCCCTACTCCTCGTCCTTATCCTGGCTGTCATCATCGTGGCCCTCGTCAAGGGACCCAAGCCGCTTTTCCAGCGTATCGTGACTGTCCTCGTCGACATCAACCTCGTCGTTGGACTCGTCGCCTTCTTCCAGACTGCCCGCCCGATCTCTTGGTTCCACCCGATCCTCGCCCTCGCCGCCGTCGGACTTCTGCACGCCGCCTCGAAGAGCGAAGACAAGGCCAAGGTCGTCCGCTGTTTCTCCATCGCGCTCCTCCTCCTCATCGCCGCTTGGGCGGTGAACGCCTCCTGGGGTCCGGAATGGTTCAAGCTGAACTTCGTCAAGCTCCCGGCGGCCGCGGTCATCGCCAAGTAAGCTCGGTAAGATAGGTTATGTTACGACGGCCCGGACATTGTCCGGGCCGTTTGACTTCCCATTGACCCGAGGCTTGTTGGAGAGACACTCAAGGAACACGTCTGATGTATCGCCTCGCCCTCAACATGCTCTTCGGAGACCGCGCCAAGCTCGCGATGCTCCTGTGCGGCCTGTCGTTCTCGGCGTTGCTGATGGCCCAGCAGAGTTCGGTCTTCTTCGGCATCATGAGCTGGACCTACACGCCGATGGTC
>CALQQQ010000053.1 GCA_943332745.1 Opitutus sp. GAS368
AGCAGGCGTTCGGTCGACGCGAGCGAATGACGGACATCGCCAGCCCGTGGCGGTAGGTGCTCGATGGTGGATTTGGACCCGGTAAGCCGGATGATCTCTTGGGCGAGTGCGAGGATCGACTGGCTTTGGCCGTAGCCAACGTTGTAAGTACCGGACATATCCTGCGAGTCACCCGCATAGGCGAGCGCGCCGACGATATCGGTCACATGGATGAAGTCGCGCGTCTGACCGCCGTCGCCATGGATACCGATGGGTTCGTCACGGAGAGCCTTGGCAATGAAGATGGGCACGGCGGCGGCGTAGGCGGAGCGAGGGTCCTGCCGCGGGCCGAAGACATTAAAGAAGCGTAGGCTCGCGGTGCCGAGGCCGTGGGCTCGGGTGTACTGTTCGAGTAACTTCTCCCCAGCGAGCTTGGTCTCGGCGTAGGGTGATTTCGGCTCCGGCGGCATCGACTCGAACTTCGGCACGGTCGGGTTGTCGCCATAGATGGCGGCGGAGGAGGCCAGGACGACCTTGCGGGCGCCGGCAGCGAGGGCGGCAGCCAGCACTCGGCGGGTGCCCTCGGTGTTCAGCTCGGCGCACTCGGCGGGCTTGGCGATAGACTCTGGTACCGAAATCATCGCGGCGAGGTGATAGACCTCCTCGGCGCCGGCGATAGCGTGCGTCAGGGCGGTGTGATCGAGGATGGAGCCTTGCAGGAAGCGGCAGTGAACGCCTTCAAGATTGCCAGCATGGCCGCTGCGCAGGTCATCGAGCACCGTGACCTCGGCATGCGCGGCGAAGTGGCGGGCCAGGTGTGAGCCGATGAAGCCCGCACCGCCGGTGATGAGGATGCGCTTACTCATGTGCGTGCGACCAGCGCCTGCATGGCGGGGAGCTGAGCTTCGATGGATTCTACCAACTTGAACTGGGTGCGGGCACGGTCGAGATTGTGCGTCGGCCGCTTGATCTTGAAGTAGGTGTCTCCTTCTAGCCAGTCAGTCAGGAAGCGCAGGCCAATCTCGAAAGTGATGAGCTTACCGGCGAACGGCAGGAGTTCCTTTTCCTTGGACGTCAGAAAGCCGCGGGTAGTTTCGAGGTACCCTTTGACCAAGGCTTCAAACATGGGAAACTGCATGCGCACCTTAGCTAGGTCGGTCTCATCCTCGGCCGCCGGTGAAGTCGAGGTGCGCACGAGGTCGCCAAAATCGTAAAGCACTGAGCCGGGCATGACCGTGTCGAGGTCGATGACGCAGATACCTTCCTGGGTGATATCATCCAGCAGGACATTATTCAGCTTGGTATCGTTGTGGGTCACGCGTTCCGGTAGGGTGCCGTCGCGCAGGGCATCGACGACAACGCTGACCTCGTGGGCGCGGGCCAAGGCGAAGGCGATCTCGGGTACGGAGGCCGCGGCTCGGCCATGGGCATCCTGTACTAAGGCTTGCTGGAAGCGGGCGAAGCGGGAGGGAGTGTGATGGAAATCGGGAATCGTCTCATGGAGACGTCCACCAGGAAGATCGGCGAGTAGCGCCTGAAAGGCCCCGAAGGATTTGGCCGCTGCATGGGCCTGTTCGGCTGAGCGGACGACGTCGTGACCGGTGGCGCCTTCGATGAAGTGGTAGCAACGCCACCGATTACCGGCGGGATCGATGTGCCAGGCCTTGCTGAGTCGGGTCGGGATCAGTCGGAGGGTGCGGCGTTCAGCGTCGGGCGTGCCAGCTTGCTGGAGTTTGCTGAAGGCATGGGCGCAGACACGCTCGACGTTGGCCATCAGCTCATCCGGACGGAGGAAAACCTTATGATTAATGCGTTGCAGGACGTAGCGGCTAGGTCCGCGCTCGGATTGGACGTCCACTTTATAGGTGTCGTTGATGTGACCGCTGCCGTAGGGAGTGGCCGCTAGGATATCGCCGACGAGGGTGAACTCGTGCGCGATGGCGAGGGCGTCATGTCCTGCGGCACTGGTCATCATCAGGCCCAGAGGGATGAAGGGTAGGCTCCGCTGCTGACCTGTTGGCCAATACTGGCTTGGACTACCGGCTTATCTTCACGGTAGGTCACGCCGAACCAAGTCGAGTCCGAGCGCAAGACCTGGCAGGTCGCCTGGCCGTTACGAATAAGGGCGCCGACGGACAGGGGGATGTAGGCTTCGCTTTTCATCTCGGAACCCTTGGCGGTCAGGAAAGCGCGGAAGTCGGCCTCGAGCTGCGGGAAGATCGCTGGGGTGAAGCCCCACATGTTCATGGAGACAGGTTCATCGCCGGTGAGCGAAACGACATGGCCTTCGTCTCCGCGGTGCTCGGCGCCTTGGGCGAGCTTGGCGATCTTCGTCAGCTCTTGGATGTCGGTTAACTTACCACTGCCGTCGGTCTGGCAGACACCTCGAGCGACCGTGCCATGTTCTGAGAGGGTGTTCTTGAGCGTGAAGCCCACCATGGCGTAAGCCGTGGACTCATTGGAGAGGGCGGCGAGGTAGCGGCCCAGCGTCGCGTAGGAATCCCGGCCGTAGAAGTCGTCGGCGTTGATGACCGCGAAGGGCGTGGTCACGGCATCACGTGCGCAGAGGATAGCATGCGTGGTGCCCCAGGGCTTTTCACGTCCGGTCGGTACCGAGAATCCGGCGGGCAGCTGGTCAATCGTCTGGAAAGCGAAGCCGACGTCGATGCGGCCGGCGAACTTCGCGGCGATGCGTTCGCGGAAATCTTTCTCAAAGTCGGGACGGATGATGAAGACCACCTTGCCGAAGCCGGCGCGAAGGGCGTCAAAGACCGAGTAGTCGAGGATGGTCTCGCCAGACGGGCCCATGGGGTCGATCTGTTTCAGGCCGCCGTAGCGGCTGCCCATGCCGGCGGCGAGGACGAGGAGGGTGGGTTTCATGTCAGAGGGATTTAAGAATGCGCGCGGTGACGTCGGCTTTAAGGCGATCGATGAAGCCGACCGTGTAAGCGACGGGGTCGAGGGAGTCGTCCTGGACGAGCGGTGTTAGGTCCATGGCCCACTGCATGGCAGATTCTTGGTCGGTGGAGTGGGCGTTGCTGAAGGTCGCGTTGGCCGTGCGGCGGCCGAGAACGGCGAGGTCGTAGCGTTTGCCCCCGGCAATCTGCGTGGCGAACACTTCGTTGAGGGCGCGGGCGAGTTCCGGGCGTGCGGAGATGGGCATGGCTGTCTTCTCTTCGTCCACGAGCCAGTCGAGGTCGCGCCAGACTTCGCAGCCGTAGACCATCTTCGGTCGGTCCGCCTTGGGCAGCTGGCGCATGGCTTCGATGCTGCGGAGTGCGCAACCGATATGGGTGTCGTGCTTGTCAGCGAGATTATGCAGATAAACGACTTCTGGGCGGGTGGCTTCGAAGATGCGGCGGAGATCGTTGCGGACGGCGGTTTGTCCGGCGTCGCGGACGGCTGCACTGCCAAAGCCCAACTGGGCGATGAACGAATATTGGCCGATGACCGCGGCGGCCTCCTGTTCGCGAACGCGTTCAGCGGCGATCTGGTCGTCGGACCAATCTTTGAACTGACCAGCACGAGAGCTGCCGCGGCCATCGGTGATCGTCACGCCGCCGAACCACAGATCGGTGCGGTCGTAGCAAGCGAGGATGCCGTGGAAGGCCATGAACTCGAGGTCGTCCTGGTGGGCGCCGATGCCGAGGTGGGTGGTGCGGCTGATGGCGTCTGGGCCGGACTTGCCGTCTGGGGTCACGAGTCGCGCGAGAGGGTTCAGGGAAATCATCGGCTGAGGGCGGGGAGGGAGGCGGCTGCGATTGCTTGACCGTGTCGTTTATCTTTCTCCGTGGGCACCACGAGGTCGATGCGAAGTTCAGGGAATTCGTCCCGCAGGACCATCTGGGCCTGCTCGATGATGAGGGTGCCGCCCTGACCGGAGGTGACCCGGCCCATGATCAGCAGGCAGCTCATCTCGTAGAAGCTAGCGAAGTGGGCGATCGCATAGCCGAAGGCGATACCGATGGCCTCGTAGACCTGATGCGCCCGCGGGTCGTCCGCCAGTAGGAGTCTCTGGAGTTCTTCAAGTTGCTCGGGTAGGCGCATCGAAGCGGGCAGGTCGATGCCAGCAAGCGGGAGTAGACGGCCGACGCCTTGTTGGCTGAAATATTGCACCGCACAGCCGCGATCGGCGGACCATTCGTCTGCGGGGCCGTCCGGCCGGTAGTCTACAGGAACAAAGGCCAATTCGCTAAGCCAGTTGGTCAGGTTGCCGGCCTTGTCGACGTAGCCTGCGGCGACGCTCGTCCCCATCGCCACGCCGAGGACGGCATTACGCCCGAGGGACATCGAGCCGGCGAGGGCGGTGACGTCGCCGTCATTGAGGACTTCAAACGGCACTCCGTAGGACTTGCCGAGGCCTAGGAAGATGTCACGTACCTGGGAATCAAAGACGCTCGCATCGGTGATCCCGCGGAAGAGCGAAGCGACGCGTACCTTGTTGTTCACGTAGACGCCGGCCGAAGAACCACCGATGGCGTCGATGCGCGGCAGATGCCTGGCGGCTAAATCCAAGGAGTGGCGGATGCCGGCGAGGTGATAGGCCGGGTCGGACTGGAAGTAGGGATCCCATTTCACTTCCTCAGAGAAGACGACTTTCCCGTCCATCAAGGCGGCGCACTTGCGGTCGGAGCCGCCGAGGTCGAAGCCGATGCGACAGCCGTCCAGATTACGACCAAGGGGGAGATGCGCGGCGGAGGCGGCTGGCAGTTCGGATTCGGTGATCTCGCGAAATGACAGTGGCCGCTCGAAGACCTTGCGGAAGAAGTCGGCGTCGAAGGCTCGGCAACCAGCGGAAGAATAGTCGGCCTGTAGGCGAAGGGCGAGCGGGCCAGCCTCGTCGCCGCAGAGTAGGATGTCGGAAGCTCCGCGGGACCAGAGCAGGAACTTTACGGTACGCTCGACGTGTAGATAGGTCGCGGCCTCATCGACTCCGCCGGCTAGAACCCGGGTGCGGAATAGGGAAGCGGTGCCATCGTCGCGCCGGAGCCCAATCGTGAGATTCGTGGAGCCGTCCGTGCGATCACAGCGTCTCAGGTAGTTGCGGGTCCAGAGCACCGCTGGGACAAAGCCTGGGTCGATGGCGGAGCGATGGCGGGGGTCGACGTCCATCTGACAGGTCAAAGCGCCTTGGCGGAGGCCGCATCAAGGTGAAATGTGCAGCCGGAATGCTGTTGCAGCCAGGTGGCTGGACAGTTTGGGGAAGGGGTTTCTTTCATGGCGCGACGCACGATTTCGGCCTTAGCCTCTCCGAAGGCGATGAGTTCGATGCGACGAGCTTCGAGGATCGTCGCGACACCCATCGTCAGGGCGCCATGCGGGACTTGGGTAAGATCGCCAAAGAAGACCGAGTTATCGCGACGGGTGACTTCATCGAGGTGGACCCAGCGGGTACGGCTGTCGGCGGCCGAGGGTGGCTCGTTAAAGCCAATGTGTCCCGTCCGACCGATACCGAGAATCTGCAAGTCGATGCCGCCGGCCTTGCGGATGGCAGTCTCGTACGCGGCGCAGTTCTGTGCGGGGTCGTTCGTGAGGCCGTCCGGAATATGGATGTTGGCTGCAGGAATATCAAGGTGACGGAACAGGTTTTCTTCCATGAAGAAACGGTACGACTGTGGGTGTGTCGGGCCGAGGCCTTCATATTCGTCCAGATTAAAGGTGATGACCGAACGGAAACTCACGCCCTCTTCACGATGAAGGCGGATGAGTTCAGTGTAGAGCGGCAGAGGCGTAGAGCCTGTCGCTAAGCCTAGGACTGTCGACTTGCCCGATTTCGAGCGTATCTGAATCAGGTCGGTTATCTCCCGGGCAATCGCCTGCGCGGCGGTTTGTTTATCGAGGTGAAACCTGGTCGCGATCATCTTAACCGAGCGAGGCGAGCATGCGCGCAATCTCGTCGCGCTTGGCCTTGGCGTCATCGAGCTGCTTACGGGCGCCTTCGAGGATTTTAGGAGGAGCCTTTGAGACGAAGGCTTCGTTGGTCAGCTTGGCTTCGCCGGCGGCCACCGCTTGTTCGAGTTTCACAAGTTCCTTGGCGAGGCGGATCTTTTCCCCGGCGACATCGACGGTGCCGGAGAGCTCGAGTAAGACTGTGCCGAGGGAGTTAAGCGAACCGGTACGGTCACCCGCATCATCAGCGTAGGTGATTTCAGCCAGTCCAGCCATGCTGCTGACCTTATCGCGGTTCGACTGGAGCAGCGCTTTCGCCGCGGGGTCCTTGGCGACAATCGTGATGACCGAGTCGCGTCGCGTCGCCTGATTGGCCTGCGACTTGAGGCCGCGGACGGAGGCGACGAACTCGCGGAGTAGGGCGACATCAGCCACCTTGGCGGCGCTGAGCTTGATGCCGTTTTCGCGGAGGACGCGCAAGAGGTCGCCACCGGAGCCAGTGTGGTGGTTCTGGATGAAGTCCTTTTCCGTGCCGTAGCCCAGTAGGTGCCAGAGTTCTTCGGAGATGAACGGAGCGACCGGGTGGAGGAGCAGGAGGAACTGGCGCAGGACGAGGTCTTGGACCGCGAGGCAGTTGTCGACGAGGGTCGGATCCTTGAGGCGAGCCTTCGAGGCTTCGACGTACCAGTCGCAGAAGTCGCCCCAGAAGAAAGAGTACAGTCCCTGTGCGTAGGCCGTGAACTCGTGTTCGTCGAGGTTCTTGGTCGTGCTGTCGGTCAGTTCGGCAAGTCCCTGTAGGATGGCGAAGTCGTCATCGTCGAGCTGCGCGGCCTTGATGCGGCTGACCACGGCGGCGAGCGTCGAGTTATCGGCCATGGGGCCGGACATCTGACGGAAGCGGGCGGCGTTCCAGAGCTTGTTGCAGAAGTTGCGTCCTTGTCCGACGCGATCTTCGTCGAAGAGGATGTCCTGGCCCTTGGGGGCGATGGAGAGCAGGCCGAAGCGGAGTCCATCGGCGCCGAACTTGGCGATAAGGTCGAGGGGTTCAGGCGAGTTGCCGAGAGACTTGGACATCTTGCGGCCAAGTTTGTCGCGGATGATGCCGTTGAAGTAGACGCGCTTGAACGGAATGCGCTGGCGAATCTCGTCATCGGTGAGCGTCTTCTTTTCTGGGCCGTGCAGTTCGAGTCCGGCGATGATCATGCGGGCGACCCAGAGAAAGATGATATCTGGTCCGGTTGCGAGAGCGCCGGTCGGATACCAGTGCTTCAGCTCTTCAGTCGTCTCGCCCGGCTTGCGCCAACCGATGGTCGCGAGGCACCAGAGCCAGGAGGAAGCCCAGGTGTCGAGGACATCGGGATCCTGTTCCCAGTTGGCGCCGTCATCGGGGGCGGTGAGGGAGACATGAAGGTTCTTCGGGTCGTTGCGGTCGGCGCCCTTGCGGTACCAGACCGGGATTCGGTGGCCCCACCAGAGCTGGCGGCTGACGCACCAGTCCTGGATATTTTCCAGCCAATGGAGGTAGGTCTTCGTCCAGCGTTCGGGGTGGAACTTGATGATGCCTGAGGTGACGGCGCGTTTGGCTTCGTCGATCTTCGGGTAGCGGATGAACCACTGTTCGCTGAGGCGAGGCTCGATCGGCACGTCGGCACGTTCCGAATA
>CALQQQ010000054.1 GCA_943332745.1 Opitutus sp. GAS368
ACCGACCCGTCCGAAAAAAGGGAAGTATCTGCGAGCCACCAGGAGTTGACCAAGACTTTGGTCGAGCGATGGGAAGCGTGGAGCAAGACGCAGGCCGAACCGCTCTGGCGTTAAGCCTTTTGACAACTTGGAACGCCGGGGTAAGCCTTAAGCCACCCCATGCGTTACGCCCTGCTTATTTCTTGGCTTTGCTTCAGCCTATGCGCCCAGGCAGCCAAGCAGCCCGACATCGTCTTCTTCCTGATCGATGACCTGGGCTACGCCGATTGTGGCTTCAACGGCGGCAAAGAGATCAAGACGCCGAATATCGACCGTCTCGCCCAGAGCGGCGCGATCATCGAGAACCACTACGTCCAGCCGGTCTGCTCGCCGACCCGCTCCACGCTGCTGACCGGTCGCTACCCGACGCACACTGGCGTCTACACGATCGTCTCGCCGGGGGGTGGCTGGGGTCTGCCGCTCGCCGAACGTACGCTGGCCGATGCCCTACGCTCGGCCGGCTATCGCACCGCGCTCACGGGGAAGTGGCACCTCGGTGAATTCGAGAAAGCTTACCAGCCCAACGCCCGCGGGTTCGATCACCAGTATGGCCACTTCTTCGGGATGCTCGATTACTTCACCCATGAACGGATGAACAAACTCGACTGGTATCGCAACGGGGCGCCGCTCAATGAAGAAGGTTACACGACGCACCTGATCGCTCAGGAAGCCTGCAAGGTCATCGCGACAGGAGATCAATCCAAACCCCTTTTCCTCTACGTGCCCTTCAACGGTGTCCACAGCCCATTCCAAGTCCCGGACTCCTACCTGAAACCCTATGCTCACTTGAAAGGCAATCGCCAGAAGCTCGCCGGCATGCTCGCCGCGGTCGATGAAGCCATCGGCCAGATCGAAGCGGCGCTCAAGCAGGCCGGCCGCCTGGAGAATACGCTCATCGTCTTCTCCAGCGACAACGGCGGCCCGTCGCCGGGCGACAACACCCCGCTCCGTGACTTCAAAGGCTCGATCTTCGAGGGCGGCACCCGCGCCGCGGCCTTCGCCATGTGGCCGGGCCGCATTCCGGCCGGACAGCGCATCCGCCAACCGATGCACATGGTCGACTGGTATCCGACCCTTATCAAGCAGGCCGGCGGCTCCCTCGATCAGAAACTACCGGTCGACGGACTCGACGTCTGGCCGATGCTGACGAAGGGCGCCGCCTCTCCGCACGATGCGATCCTCTCCGTCTCCACCCAAGGCCCCTCCCGCGCCGCAGTCCGGATGGGCGACTGGAAACTGATCGTCGACGGCGGCGCCGCCGACGTCGCGCCGACCGGAAAGAAGAGAGGCGAGAAGGCCGCCAGAAAATACGAGGCAGTGGCGTTGTATGACCTATCCGCCGATCCCTCCGAAGCCAAGAACCTCGCCGACGCTCAGCCCGAACGCGTCAAAGCCATGCGCACGCGTCTCGCCGAACTGCTCAAGGACGCCGTGTCCTCTGCGCTGAAGAAGTAAGCCCTACTTACCTGCCTTAGCCTGCTCACGGGCAAGGCCGTCAAGATAAGCGAAGTCCGGACGAGGCATATCCATCTTCCGGGCGAGCCAAAGATAAGCCGACTTCAGAGCATCACGGGAAGGCTGGTGACCGGTGTGATGATCGAACATCTCGACGGCGTCATCCTTGCCATAGAGCACGTGCACCTTACGCGCCGCCTCCAAAATCGGCCCGCTGGCAGCCTGGCTGTCGTATTGTCCGGCAATGAGGAAGAAGGACGTCGGTGCGGCGCAAGCCAGCAGCTGCTCATGCGACAGCCCGTCGGCCCGCATTGCCTTGAGCTTGGCGCCGAAATACCAGGCGTCGCCCCAATTGGTCGAATTCCACGCGATGCCGAAATCGCTCGCGATGACGGCCTTGAAGCGCGGATCCAGACAGCCCGCATAGAAGGCCATCTTGCCGCCGAGCGAATGACCCATGACTGCGATTCGCTCAGGATCGACGCTTGCGCATCCACGCAAGACATCGGCCGCGAGCCGGGTGTCATGGGTCAGCTTACCCATGCCCGTCCACTGCGGATGCAGCTTCGCAAGTTTCGCGGCGGCATCGCGCCAGACGCCCAAGCCACCCTTGCTCGCAGCCTGCTCGGCCGGGGTGAGGAGATTGAAGGGATAGGCCTCGACCGCGGCGACGACGTAACCCTGCTGGACGAGATGCAATCCAAAGAAAGCCGTGTTCCGGTCGGGGGCGAGCTTCGCCTTGGTCTTGAGATCGTAACCACACATCCGATCAGGATCGTAAAACGGCACCACGACACCCGCAGTCTTACCTTTAAGATGAGGCGGCACCATCAGCAGGATGCGTTGCCAAGTCTCCGGCCCGGTGCGCTGGCGCATCAAGATCCCCTTGAATTCCGGCGTAAAGAACGTCTCCACGATTTCCGCCTGAGCGGGCCCGACCCCTTGGGGGTCAGCCTTTCCAGCCGAACCGAGCGCCTGCTCCCATCGGGCCAGCAGCCCCTCCCTCTTCGCTTTCCAATCACCCAGCCCTTCACCCGGAGCCAACAAGGGCTTCAAAGTCTCGGCAGCCGCGAGGTGCGAAACCAATAGAATGAAAATGAAGGTAATGGGGCGCACCTAAGAGCAGATATATTCAGCTTTAGGGATGTCGCAACCGTGAACAAAAAACCCTACGCCAAATTGCTCGCAACCCCGGGCGGTCTTTACTGTCTTATTCTTATCCGGACGCACCCCGCCCGGTGCCCCCTCAGCCCCATGCTCCGTCTTTCCTCCGTTACGCTGCTCGCGCTCGTCGCCACGCGTCTCCTCGCCGTCGACTTCAACCAAGAAGTCCGCCCGATCCTCGCCCAGCATTGTTTCGCCTGCCACGGGATGGATGACCATTCACGCAAAGCCAAGCTACGCCTCGATCTCCCAGAATCCGCCCACGGCAAGGGCAAGTCGGGCGAGATCGCCATCGTCGCCGGTCAGCCGGACAAAAGCGAAGTCGTCCGTCGTATCTTCTCTCACGACAAAGACGAACTCATGCCGCCGCCGGAATCGAAGAAGCCGATGTCGGACAAGGAAAAGTCCGTGCTCCGCGCTTGGATTGCCGAAGGCGGCAAGTATCAGGCTCACTGGGCGTTCTCCGTGCCGAAGCAGGCACCCCTGCCGCAGAGCGGCGTTCATCCTATCGATGCTTTTGTCCGCGCTCGCCTCGACAAGGCCGGCCTAAAGCCTTCGCCCGAAGCCGACCGCTACGTGCTCGCGCGCCGCGTCAGCCTCGATCTCACGGGAGTCCCGCCCACGCCCGAAGAAGCTGACGCCTTCGCGAACGATAAATCTCCAGACGCCTACGAGAAGCTCGTCGACCGCCTGCTGGCTTCGCCCCGCTATGGCGAACGCTGGGCCCGCCGCTGGCTCGACCTCGCCCGCTATGCCGACACCAACGGCTTCGAGAAGGACCGCACCCGCTCCATCTGGCCCTATCGCGACTGGGTCGTGAAAGCCCTCAACGCCGATCTCTCTTACGACCAGTTCAGCATTAAGCAACTCGCCGGCGACCTCCTGCCCGGCGCCACGCCCGATGACCTGATCGCCACCGGCTTCCACCGTAACACGATGCTCAACGAAGAAGGCGGCGCCGACCCGAACGAATACCGCTTCTACGCCATGGTCGATCGCGTCGGCGCGACCGGCGCCACCTGGATGGGCCTCACGCTCAACTGCGCCCATTGCCATACGCACAAGTATGACCCGGTCCTGCACACTGATTACTATTCGGTGATGGCGCTGCTCAATAACGCCGATGAGCCGACCTACCATATCCCGCCGGCCGACCTCGCGCTGCGCCAAGCCGATCACGCCAAGAAGATCCGGGCGGCGGAGGATTCTCTCGAAGGCAAGTTCCCCGGAGGCGCCGCGGCCGTCGAGAAAAGTTTCGGCGAGTGGCTGAACACCGAAAGCCAGCGCGCGGCGAAATGGGAGACTCTCCGCCCGAGCAAGCTGAAGACCACGATGCCCACTCTCGATGTGCAGCCTGACGGCTTCATCCTCGGCGGCGGCGATATCACAAAGAGCGACGTCTATGACCTCGCCTTCGACCGCGCCATCAAGGGCGCCGTCGCCATCCGCATCGAGATCGCACCCCACCCTTCGCTACCCAATGACGGCCCCGGACTCACCCATTATGAAGGCCCCCTCGGTGGCTTCTTCCTCAGCGAGCTCCAAGCCTGGCAAGGCGACCGCCGACTGACGTTGGACGACGCCACCGCGACCAATGACGAAGAAGAGGACCGCATCAGCGATGCTGCCGCCGGCACGAAGCCTGCCGCCAAGACGCCGGCCAAGGCCGCGGCCAAAGGAAAGGCCGCCAAGAAAGTCGCCACCAATCGCAAGAAGAACAACGCCTCCGCCGCACTCGACGGCGAGATGTCGAGCGGATGGCAGGTGCTCGGCGGACTCGGCCAAAACCATACCGCGGTCTTCCATTTCGATAAACCCACCGACCTCTCGGCCGGCTGGGCTCTCAAGATGCTGTTTGAAAAGCATTATGCCTGCCCGGTCGGACATTTCCGCGTCTCCGTCACGACCGATCCGCAGGCCACCGCCACCGGACATCCCGCCGAGATTGAAGCGATGCTCGCTGGTGCCGCACCCCGGGACCAAGCCAAGCTCCGCCAGCGCTTCCTCGAAACCGCCCCCGAATTGGCCGTCCCCGCCAAGGCCCTCGCCAACCTGCGTAAACAGATCCCGCGCGGCCAGGCCACGCTCGTGATGCGCGAACGCCCTGCTGCCCACCCGCGTTCTACCTTCCTCCACCACCGCGGTGAATACCTCAGCCCCAAGCAAGCAGTCCCGCCCGCCGTCCCTGCCTTCCTCCCCGCCCTCCCAAAGGACGCCCCAGCCAACCGCCTGACGTTCGCCCGCTGGCTCTTCGCTCCGGAGAACCCGCTCACCGCGCGCGTCGCGGTCAATCGCCAGTGGCAGGCCTTCTTTGGAAATGGCTTCGTGCGCTTACTCGAAGACTTCGGCTACCAGAGCCAGCCACCCACGCACCCTGAGCTACTCGATTGGCTCGCCGTCGATTTCGTGAAGTCCGGCTGGTCGATGAAGAAACTCCATCGCCTCATCGTCACCAGCGGCACGTATCGCCAGTCCTCCATCGTCACCCGTGAACTCGCCGAGAAGGATCGCGAGAATCTCCTGCTCGCCCGCGGCAGCCGCTTCCGCCTCGACTCGGAACTCGTCCGTGACGGCGCCCTGAGCGCCGCCGGCCTGCTCTCCTCCAAGATGGGCGGCCCGGGCGTCTTCCCCCCTCAGCCCGCCAGTGTGACCACCGAAGGCACCTATGGCGGTATCAACTGGAAACCCAGCGAAGGCGAGGACCGCACCCGCCGTTCGCTCTATACCTTCATCAAGCGCACGGCACCGTTCGCGATGTCGACCACCTTCGACGGACCGACCGGCGAAGCCTGCATCGCCCGCCGCGACGTCTCCAACAGCCCGCTCCAGGCCCTCACATTACTCAATGACGAGATGTTCATGGAAGCCGCACGCGCCCTCGGGGCCAAAGCCATGGCCACCGCTCCGGATGATGAAGCGCGTATCACCTTCGTGCTCCGCCGCTGCGTCACCCGCCCTCCGGCCGCCGACGAACTTACGACCATGAAGGCCTTCGTCGCCGCCCAGCGCGCCCGCAAGGTCGCCGATAAGGACATCTGGACGGCCGTCGCCCGCGCCGCCCTGAATCTCGACGAAAGTATCGTGCATCCGTGAGCATCTTAGATGCAATGTTCGTAGTTCTTTGTTCTTCGTTCTTAGCCTAGCTAACACATCCAAAAATCCCACTCAATCCCCTAGCCCTTGTTTCTTAACCAAGAACTAAGAATCAAGAACTTAGCCTACTTTAAAAGTTATGAATCCCAACATCACCCGCCGCCACTTCTTCCAGGATTGCGGCGTCGGCGTCGGTAAGATCGCCCTCGCTTCCCTGATCGCCGATGGCGCGATGGGCAAGCTCGCCGCCGCCGGTTCAGGCATGCGCTCGGGCCTGCCGCACCACGCTCCGAAAGCCAAGGCGGTCATCCACCTCTTTATGGCCGGTGCCCCGTCGCAGCTCGAGCTCTTCGACAACAAGCCCGAGCTCGCGAAACTCGAAGGTAAGCCGCTCCCGCCCTCGATCATCAACGGCCAGCGCTACGCCTTCATCCGTCCGGACGCGGCCGTGCTCGGCCCCCGCTTTAAGTTCGCCCGCCATGGCCAGTCTGGTGCCGAACTTTCGGAGATGCTGCCGAACATCGCCACCATCGCCGACGACATCGCGATCGTGAAATCCTGTCGCACCACGCAGTTCAATCACGCCCCGGCGCAGATCTTCATGAACACGGGCTTCTCCCAGCCCGGCCGACCGAGCATGGGCTCCTGGATCACTTACGGCCTGGGCTCCGAGGCGAAGGACCTCCCCTCGTTCGTCGTGATGAGCACCGGCGCCGGCATCAGCGGCGGCGCCGCCTGCTGGAGCAGCGGCTTCCTTCCGAGCAGCTACACTGGCACACGCTTCCGCAACGCTGGCGACGCCATCCTCAACACGAGCACCCCAGCGGGCATCGACCCTGGCACGCAGAAGGACACGATCGACCTTATCAACGCGATGAACGACCGCCGCCTCCGTCTCGATGGCGACAGCGAGATCGCGACACGCATCGCCAACTACGAGATGGCCTACCGCCTACAGTCCTCGGCGCCCGACCTGATGGACCTCTCTTCCGAAAGCAAAGAGACCCTCGAGCTTTACGGCTGCGACCCGAAGGTACCGTCCTTCGCCCGGGCTTGCCTACTCGCCCGCCGGATGGTCGAACGCGGTGTCCGCTTCATCAATATCTACAACGAAGGTTGGGATGCGCATAGCGACGTCGCCGGGAACGTGAGAGGTAACTGCGCCAAGACCGACAAGGCCTCCGCCGCGCTCGTCAAAGACCTCAAGCGCCGTGGGCTACTCGACAGTACGCTCGTCGTCTGGGGCGGCGAATTTGGCCGTACGCCGATGGTCGAGGCCAGCGTCTCGCTCGGCCGCAGCCAAGGGCGCGACCACCACCCTCAGGCTTTCTCCATGTGGATGGCTGGCGGCGGCATCAAAGGCGGCCAGACGATCGGTGAGACCGACGAGATGGGCTTCAACATCGTCAAGGACGAGGTTCGCGTTCCTGACCTGCAGGCCACCATCCTGCATTGCCTCGGCATTGACCACGAGCGCCTGACCTTCCGCAACGCCGGCCTGGACTTCCGCCTCACGGGCGTGGAGCCCTGCCATGTGGTGAAGAAGTTATTGGCGTAGCAAACACACCAGGGGTGGGGGTAGGGATAGGGGTTGGGGTAGTTCTAAAGATTACGTCCACATGAGGACATCAGACCCCGCGTATCCAGATTGCTGAGGCCATGCGTCGGAGCAATCACTACCCCTATCCCAACCCCTGCCCCCACCCC